>CALKMY010000059.1 GCA_938091275.1 Candidatus Nanopelagicales bacterium
GGGATCTCGACCTTAGGCACATCGAACGGCAAAGCCGACACGGTGGACGAGGCAGCGTTCGCTGCAGAGGATGCGACCTTTGATGCCGTGGACTTCGCGCTTGCGGCCATCGTGGTTGCGGCGGAAGTGGGCGTCGGCGAGGTGGCCGTCGTCTTCTGGCTGGCCTTGGTCGCGCTGGCCTTGGTCGTTGTCTTCTTGGCAACCTTTTTCTTGGGGGTCGTGGTGCTGGCGGTTGCCTTCTTCGGTGTGGTGTTTTCGGTCATGATGCGTCCTTGCTCTCGGGAACAGCCGGTTCTTCAGCCTGTTCGTTGTTGTGTGGTTTCCCAGCGGAGGAGTTCTCTGCTTGGAATGCGGCGTAGATCTGCAGCAACGTCGTGCGCTGCCGCTCCGTGAGAGTGGGGTCCGCCGCGATGGCGGTGGTAACCGCCTCGTCCCCTTCTCTCTCGTCGAGAATGCCGGCTTGCACATACAGGCTCTCTGCTGAGATCCGCAAGCCTTGGGCGATCCGCCCGAGGATCTCCGCACTCGGCTTCCGAAGGCCGCGTTCCACCTGACTCAGATAGGGGTTCGATACCTCGGCCGCCTTGGCCAACTGGCGCAGTGACATCTGGGCTTGGTCCCTTTGATCGCGGATGAATCCCCCGAGACCGGATACCTCGATTTTCGCCATGTCCTCAGTATGAAACAGATTGCTTGCAAATGCAAGCGCAGGTGCTTGCAGGAGCGAGCGTGACGTTCGTCACGCCCATGACAGCAGCCCCACCACGAGTCCAACGCACCCGACGAGACCGAGCACCGCGGCTACCCGCCCCGCCCAGGGAGCCAATCCCCCCACTCCAGCCACACGCAGCGCGGATAGATGCGCGATCGAGTAGTAGGTCAGGATCATCGTGGCGGATACCGCGAGCGCCAGCGTCAAACCTCCGGCGATCACCAGCACGGTGGTGGCGAGTGCTGCTGCTCCTTCCGCTCGAATCGGAATCCGGCTGCGCGCGCCGGCGGCGGCAAAGAATCGCGGGGCGTCACCGCGGGAAGCCATGGCGAAAACCGTCCGCCCCACACCCGCGATCAGACTCCACAAGACGGCACCGGCGGCCAGAACGGAACCCACCACCACCATCGTGACCACCCACGATGGAGCGAGCGCACGGGCAATGTCGTTGAGGGCTGCCGGGCCGATCGCCACTCCGGCGCGATCGGCGGACACGACGACAACAGCCACAAGAACGTAGGCGAGCAAGACGATCGCGAACGACACGGCAATCGCCCGTGGAATCGTGCGCTGCGGAATCTTCACTTCTTCGCCGAGGACCGTGATGCGCGCGTACCCCGCGAAGGCCACAAAGACCAAGCCCGCTGCCGCGAGGACGCCCATTGGCTCCGCCCCCGGTGCGGAGGGGCTGAACTCCACCGAACGTGTTGCCAGCGTCAGTCCCGAACTGATGACGAAAGCGCCGAGTGCAATACCCACGACAATCACCATGACCGCCGCTACCCGCGTCGAACGAACGATTCCTCGAATATTCACGATTAGGGCGATCGCGATGGCGCCGAGTGCAACCAGCGTTGTCCGCTGCGGCGAGACGTAAAGACCGATGGTCAGGGCCGCCGCAGAGGCCGATGCCGTCTTGCCGACGATGAAGACCACACCCGCCACGACACCCACCGGGCGTCCGAGGTAGATGCGTCCGTACGCGTACACGCCACCGGCTTCCGGATGCCGGGCAGCCAATCGAGCCGTCGACGTCGCGTTCAGTGCAGCCACCACAGCCGCCAGCACGACAGCGGCCACGAGCCATCGGCCGGAACGCTCGAGTGCGCCTTGCCACACCGCAAACACACCGGTGCCGACCATGGCGCTGACACCCACCACGACGGCCGATCCGAGTCCGAGCGATCGTTGCAGTCGACTCGGCGGATCCGGCGGGTTCTGCTCGAAGTGAGATTGGCCCACGGTCAGAAACTAGGCCGCACCATGGAGGGCACGCCTGCGTGGCACGCTGTCTCTATGCGGGCAATTCTTCAACGCGCGGCCGACGCACGCGTGACCGTCAGCGGAGAGGTCGTGGGGTCTTTCGACGGACCGGGCATTGTTCTTCTCGTCGGCGTCACCCACGGCGATGACGACGACGCCGCCGCGCGACTCGCCGACAAGGTTTACGGATTGCGGATCTTCGAGCATCAACACGCCTCCGATGCCACCTGCCTGCCACCGTCAGCTCCACGCGAAGTTTCCGCACGAGATCTGGAACTACCCGTACTCATCATCAGCCAATTCACGTTATACGCGGAAACACGCAAGGGCCGACGTCCGACCTGGGACCACGCGGCACCTGGCTCTGTCGCGGAACCGATCATCGATGCGGTGGCGGCAGCGTTCACCAGCCTTGGCGCCCCCGTCTCGACCGGTCGCTTTGGAGCAGACATGCAGGTCACCTTCACCAACGATGGCCCGGTCACCATCAGCCTGGAGATCTAGAGCCAGGACTCCGGGCTGTCCACGGCGCCGAGCCAGGCCGACAGATGCGACTACGCCGAGACAACGGGTGTTTGGCTGCCCACCACAGACACGGGTGATTCGTCATCGGGGTCAGCCGATAGCGCGATGTGCAGGATGGCGTCGGTGGGTGTCGACCGCTTCACGACGACGGTCGCGATGGGACCCTCCTCGAAATGGTGGGCGCTCGATGCGACCCACCCGATCTCACGTCCATCGGCTGTGACGGTCGCGCCGTGCGCCGGCAACTCGTCAACGGATCCATCGAGGTGCACCAACGCAAGACGCCGGGGAGGGTGGCCCAGGTTATGCACACGTGCGACAGCCTCCTGGCCTCGATAACAACCCTTGGACAGGTGTACGGCCGATCCGATCCAACCGACTTCATGCGGCAGTGTCCGATGATCCGTCTCGAAACCAACACGTGGAACAGCCGCCGCTACGCGGAGTGCATTCCACGCCCACGTGCCCGCCCGAGAGGGCCACTCGTCTAGTCGAGCGTCTCGTTCGCCCCGGGGGACGATGACCTCACGCCCGATCAGAGCGGCCGGTCGTTGCGAAACGTACTTGGACGCGTCACCACCTTTATCGAATCCCGCATCGCTCGATCCTGACCCGGCGAAATCAACGGGCACCAGCCACGTTGGATACGAGGGGTCGACGTCGTACACCGGCTCCCAGATGACCGCGTACTCCTCACTCACATCCTCGACGTCCACGCGAGTCATGAATTTCATCGACTCCAAGTACCCGGCAAGATCACGTGACGATCCCGGGCTGCAGATGATCCACGTTGAGGGATCCTCGTCAATGAGTGCGAGTTCGAATTCGACGTGACCGTGTGGACTCAAGATGAGGGCAAGGCTCGAAAGTCCCGGCGCTAGCCCTTCGAGATGTTGAGACGTCAAGCTGTGCAGCCACGGCAATCGATCCGGCCCGGTCACCCGCACAACACCGAAATGCGACAGGTCTACGGCCGCCCGACCAACGGCGAGTTCTCGCTGCTCCACCATCGGGTCTCCGTAGTGCCACGGAACACCTTCGTCGAGATCCCCTTCGGGGGCTGCAACCGCCACCATGGACTAATCCTGCACGTCAGACGTTCTCGGTGGCGTACCAGCGCACGCCGAGCAACGCCCGTGGATGGACACGTGCGAGATATCCGTTTCGAATCGATACGTGTCTCGCAAGTCTGAGGAAAAGGCATCTGCGACAGCGGCCGGGACCGACTCGACACTCTTGCATTGATCACACACCAGGTGAATATGCACGTGCTCGTCTACCGCGTGATACGTCGGAGCGCCGTGACCTATGTGAGCGTGCGTCACCAGACCCACGGATTCGAGGACTTCCAACGTTCGGTAGATCGTCGAGAGGTTCACCCCGGACGCGGTGTGCTGGACCTCCCCGAGAATCTCTTCGGGGGTTCCATGTCGCAGATCCTCGACCGCCTGGAGAACCAGCTGTCGTTGAGGCGTGATGCGAAAACCGTTATCTCGAAGCCGCTGCTCCCAGTTCTCGGTCGTCTTATCTGCCATTGTGTCCGCCCACTCGCCCGTCATTCCCGATGTCGCTATCGACCGTCGGCCGAAACATCGGGGGTCAGTGACGCCGCGAGGTGATTTTGCATGGGTTGCCCCATCGCAGACATGTCGAACGTCCACAGCAGTTTGCCGTCCACCAATCCATACATCCGTTCGCCAGCCGTGTATTCCTTGGCGCTCGGAGTCCGCATGACGGCGTCCGTCTTCAGCGATGTACGGGCGCCGGTGATGACGGCGTTCTCGATACCCGTCACCTCGACGGTCCCGAACCACAACTCGGCGAAACCGGTGGGGTGGTCGAGCGTCACCTCAACGCCATTGTCGGGACGAGCCCGCCAGAAACCCGCCTCGGTTGCCAGGGGGCGCACTCGGTTTCCCGAATCGTCCAGCAACCAGCTGCGTGACCAGTACGTCAAGAATGGACGACCATCGGTCGAAAAAGACACTTCTTGTCCAAAACGGAAGTCTTCGATCGTCGGGTAGTGACCCGTCCCGACTCCAACCCACCGGCCGATAAGCCAGGTGAGATGGGCGAGTTCGTTGGGGAGGCCCTCGATGATCGGCGTCTCCTCCGCTGCCGGCGACTCATCCGCCATGGCTGTCTTCAGCCCTGACCCTTGAACAGCTTGTAGACGACGTAGAAGGAGAACCATCCCGCCGCGGCGATCGCGAGCACCAGCAACCCTGTATAAACGATCTCGAGCATGGGACGAATCTAGCGCCGCCGAGCGCTTTCGTGTCCGGCGGATCGCCACCCACGGGCTATCTCGTCACCCGATCGCGCGACCGAGGCTGGCGATCACGTCTACCCGCCGCGGCTGCCCGGAACCTCGATGAACCTCGCATCCGTCGGCGTCGAGGAAGACCAGGGTCGGCGTCGCAGAGATGTTCCAGGCTCGCGCAACATCCAGATTCTCGTCGGCATCAACATCGATGACGACCACCCCCGTGGTGGCCATGTCATCGACAACCGCGCGCACGGTCCGCCGAGTAGCCCGACACGGTTGACAAAAGGCGCTGGAGAATTGCACGACCGTCGCGGACGATCCAAGAACCGTTCCCTCCGGCAATGCCGGGGTACTACGGGGTGCGGGCATGTTCGAGGGCCCACTTCCCCACGCGATCCATCGTGGCGGGGTCCACTGTCGACTCAGCGTGCGCAAAACCGGGAACGACGATGACCGTCGCTTGGGAATTCCCTACGCTCTCCGCGGCCGCTTCCAGGACGCGAACATGCTCCACCGGGAAGTAGTGATCAATGTCGCCGTGCACAACAAGCAACGGAAACTCACCCAAGTGTCGGACGCTGTCCGCCGGCGACCACGGCGGCGGTTCAGGCCACGGCGTCGACGTCAACCGCACACCGCGCCTTTTCAGTAGTGCTCGCCCCAGCGGATTCTCGATTAATCGGTGGACCAACCGCATCACTTTGGTCCCCCGGTAGAACCAAAATCCCGGAGCGCTCACGCTTACGACCGCATCGGGACGGTGCTCGGGGGTGTGGACACTCCCAGGGGCCAACGCCGCATGACGCAACGTGACCGAACCTCCCATGGAAAAGCCGACGGTGACGACGGCTTCGCCACGACTCGTTCTGCGCACGTGCTCGACCGCTGCGTCGACGTCGAGCACTTCGTCCATGCCGATCGTGCACAGTCCCGTGGAACGACCGTGTCCTCGCTGATCGATCGCCAGAACGTTTCCGAATCTGGCCAGGTGCGCCATGACCGCCTGAACTCGAGGCTCACGCCAACTGCCCGTGAACCCGTGCGCGAGAACAAACGTTGCACGGGACTCCTCCATCGAACGGATCGGCACCCACCCCGCGTTGATCCAGACCCCATCGATAGTGCGGAGTTCGATCTCCTGTGGGAGGAAATCTCCCGGCGGCGAATCCAGCGCGAAGTCGCTGCTGCGATGGGTCAGAGCCATGCGCCCATTCTGCGCCATGGCCGGAATGCGTATCCTTACCTCCCGTCAGAACATCGGGCGGCACACGAAGGACCCACGGCTCCTTCCCGTAACGCCCCGAGCACAAGGAGGCGGGAACCTATGCGCCTGATCCTCCTCACCCGAGCGATGGAGTCCTCTGCAGAGGTGCTCCCCTCGTTAGGTCTGCTCGGCCATCACGTGCGGGTGCTCTCCGCCGAGCCGACCGCTCTGCTGTCCGCCCCAGATGCCGACGCTCTCCTCATCGACGGTCGCCGCGACCTTCCCGCTGTGCGCGGCCTGACCCGCCTGCTCCGGCAGACCGGTGTGGACATACCGATTGTCCTGGTGACGACCGAAGGCGGCCTACCCGCGATCCAATGGGACTGGGGCATGGACGAGGTTCTCGTCGACACCACCTCGCCCGCGGAGGTCGAAGCTCGCCTGCGCTTGGCCGTCTCGCGCACCGAGCCAGAAGCGGCCGGTCCGGCTAGCGACCCGGAAGAGATCCACGCAGGGGATCTCCACATCGACGAGGCCAGTTATGCGGCGAAGTTACGCGGGCGCACCCTGGACCTGACGTTCAAGGAATTCGAGCTCTTGAAATTTCTCGCCCAGCATCCGGGACGCGTCTTCACGCGGGCCGTTCTCCTGCAAGAGGTCTGGGGGTACGACTACTTCGGTGGCACCCGGACGGTCGATGTGCATGTTCGACGACTGCGGGCGAAGTTGGGGCCGGAACACGAGGCTCTGATCGGCACGGTCCGAAATGTGGGCTACCGCTTCGTTCCCGAGCGTGCTGATCCACAGACGATGGCCACCCTCGACGAGATTCCCGTCGACGAGACACGAACCCCCATCGACGATCGCTCGTGACGACATGAGCGACTCTTCGCTCGGTGCGTTCAGCCTGGACCACACGAACGATCTTTCGCAGCAGGAAGTTTCTGAACTTCAGAGCCTGCTCGCAGCCGCCACGGACAACGATGGTGTTCGCCCGTTGAGCGAACATGTCTGGCTGCACCTCGTGCGCGGCGGAGACGATCACTCCGAGCACCTTCTGGTGCACAACGGCGATGAATCAATCGTCGGCTACGCGCACCTCGATAGAACGGACATGGTCGATGGACCGAGTGCCGAGATCGTTGTGCATCCTGAGTTTCGCCAACAGGGCATCGGTCACGCAGTTCTTCGAGAGCTCGTGGAGGTCTCCCACGGCACCCTTCGACTGTGGGCGCACGGCGAGAACTCCGCGGCTAACGGACTTGCCCAGTCGATGGGACTGCGGCGCCACCGTGTGCTCTGGCAGATGCGTCGCTCGCTTCATTCATCCATTCCCGACCCTGTCTTTCCGGACGGGATACGACTCGAGTCCTTCGACGTCGGTCACGACGAGCAGGCCATGCTCGACCTCAACTCGCGTTCCTTCACTGATCTTCCCGATCAGGGGACATGGACGATGGATGATCTCCAGCGACGACAAGGCGAAGACTGGTTCGATCCCGGTGGCCTCCTGATGGCGTGGCTCGACGAGCCATCCCGTCCCTCGAATGGTGCGCGGGAGCTTGCTGGATTCCACTGGACGAAGGTTCACGGATCTACCGGTCCACGCGATTCAGTGGACGACGCCCGGTCGAGTCCACCTCGCCCTGACTCAGCCCAGCACGGGCACCGCGCGATCGGAGAGGTCTACGTCTTGGCCGTGGCGCCCCCCTGGCGCGGTTCCGGGCTGGGTCGAGCACTCACCCTCGCCGGTCTTCACCACCTTCGGCGACGGGGGCTCGACCAGGTCATGCTGTATGTAGACGCTTCCAACCTTCCGGCTATTCGCCTGTATGAGGGGTTGGGATTCGTTCGATGGGACACCGACATCATGTACCGAACGCCTCGGAGTTGACACCGAGACAGCAAACGGTGGTTTACCTGCCTATGGCACCATCGGAGAGTGACCACCCACGATTTCTCCGATACCAGCGCGCTCGCGCCCATATCCGAGGATCGACCCTTGCCCCCAAGCTCCGAGTCCGATCTTCCCGATGACCGCTTCCTCGATCGAGAACTCTCCTGGCTCGCCTTCAACCAACGGGTTCTCGATCTCAGCCAAGACCCGGAACTCCCTTTGCTGGAACGCACCAAGTTCCTGGCGATCTTCGCCAGCAACCTGGACGAGTTCTTCATGGTTCGGGTGGCCGGACTCAAACGGCGGATCGCAACCGGCATCGCCGTACGAGCCGCCAGCGGTTTCACGCCGCGAGAAGTCCTGGAAGCTATCTGGGCTCGGGCGTACGAACTTCAGCTCCGCCAGGCGGACATCTTTCGGTTCGACGTTCGACCCGACCTGGAGGCGGCGGGAATCAATCTCCTGCGCTGGGAGGAACTCACGCCAGCCGAGATGACGGAGATGGATCGTTTCTTCGACAACAAGGTCTTCCCCATCCTGACTCCCCTCGCTGTCGATCCGTCACACCCTTTCCCCTACATCAGTGGGCTGTCGCTGAATCTCGCCGTCGTGGTGCGAAATCCCGCGACGGGCACCGAACTCTTCGCACGAGTCAAAGTTCCACCACTTCTTCCGCGCTTCGTCAAAGTCGGCGATCAACGCTACGTGCCCCTCGAAGACATCATCGCCGCCCACCTCGACGAGCTCTTCCCTGGAATGGAGATCTGCGAGCATCACGCGTTCCGCGTCACCCGTAACGAGGACTTCGAAGTCGAAGAAGATGATGCCGAGAATCTTCTAAAGGCACTGGAGCGCGAATTGGTACGCCGCCGCTTCGGGCCGCCTGTTCGTCTCGAAGTCGAAGAAACAATCGATGCGCACGTCCTGGATTTGCTGGTGAGCGAACTGGACGTCAGTGAGGCGGAGGTCTTCCGTCTTCCCGGCCCTCTCGATATGACGGGTCTCTGGACGATCGTGGGCCTCGACCGCGACGATCTCAAACAGCGGAAGTTCGTCCCGAAGACTTCGCGTCAACTCAGCGAGGTAGAGAGCGCTCAAGCCCCTGATGTGCTCTCCGTTGTTCGCGAGAGAGACGTGCTCCTGCATCACCCGTACGACTCGTTCTCCACAAGCGTTCAACTCTTTCTCGAGCAAGCGGCGATAGATCCACACGTTCTGGCGATCAAGCAGACTCTCTACCGCACGTCCGGTGATTCACCCATCGTGGATGCCCTGATCCGTGCCGCCGAAGAGGGCAAGCAAGTCCTAGCGATCGTTGAGATCAAAGCTCGCTTCGACGAGCAGAACAACATCGAGTGGGCACGAAAACTCGAGCAAGCTGGCGTGCACGTCGTGTACGGCCTCGTTGGGTTGAAGACCCACAGCAAATTGTCGATGGTCGTTCGTGACGAGGGCGGTCAGCTTCGTCGCTACTGTCACATTGGCACCGGGAACTACCACCCCAAGACGGCTCGCTTGTACGAAGACTTCGGCTTGCTGACGTCCAAGCCCGACATAGGCGAAGATATCTCGAACCTGTTCAACGTTCTCTCCGGATATTCCCGCAATACCGAGTACCAACGATTGATCATCGCCCCGCATTCCGTGCGGTCCGGGCTTATCGAACGCATCAATCGGGAAATCAACCACCACCTGGCAGGGCGGCCATCCGGCATCCGCATCAAGTGCAACGCAGTGGTGGACGAGGAGACCATCGATGCGCTGTACCGAGCGTCGGCGGTCGGGGTGCCGATCGACATTTGGGTGCGGGGGACGTGCGCCCTTCGCCCCGGGATGCCCGGTGTGAGTGAGACCATCCGCGTGCGCAGCATCGTCGGACGTTTCCTCGAGCATTCGCGGGCCTACTGCTTCACGAACGGTGGCAACCACTCGGCGTGGATCGGGTCGGCTGATCTGATGCATCGAAACTTGGATCGAAGGGTCGAAGCGCTCGTAAGCCTCGCAGACCCCGAGCACGTCGCGGAGGTCTACGACCTCTTCGACCTCGCCTTCGCTCCCAATACCGCCGCATGGGATCTCGATGTTCACGGTTCATGGAATCGCCAACTCACCGACGAGTCGGGGTCTGCACTCCAGGACTTCCAGGAGTACCTCATTCGCGAGAAGACCAAACGCACCACCGCACTGGGGAGCGCGTGAGAAGCACCACCGAACATCGAGAGATCGAGATTAAGTTCCGGATCCCTGCGGATCTGATCATCAACATCGGCGACATTCTGGCGTCGACACATCACATCGGTGAGCCCCTGGACCATCGGTCGATGGACGCGACCTACTACGACACCGCATCGCTTTCGCTTATTCGATGGGGGGTGACCCTTCGTCGCCGTTCGGGTGGAGGGGACGACGGCTGGCACATGAAATTGCCGCTTCGTTATTCCGATGCGGGCGCACCTGCACACGGAATGGACGAGATCCACGTCGACGGCACCGCCTCGTTGATACCGTCCCCCCTCGTGTCTATCGCTTCGCCCCTGATTCGACGCCAAGAACTCGTGCCGGTGGCGCGCGTGATGACCGAACGATCTCCCTTCCTCGTCCGTGATGACCAGGGCGAGATTCTCGTCGAGGTGGTCGACGATTGGGTAGCCCTCGAGGGTTTT
>CALKMY010000060.1 GCA_938091275.1 Candidatus Nanopelagicales bacterium
TCGATGGCTTGATGGGTGACGCCCCCGGGAGTGGTGATGCCGGGAAGGAAGCCCACAAGTCGAACCTTGAGGTTGGGGTAGGCCACGGACATCTGCAGTTGATCCAGCGGGCGGCGATAGAGGAATACCGCGAACGTGTGAAGCCAGGGCTCGAAGCCCTCCCGCGCCAGACCCGCGGCGAAACTGAGCATGTTCTGCTCCGCCATTCCCATCGAGAAGAAGCGGTCGGGGTAGGTGTCTCGCCACTTGCCCACCTCGCAGGAGTTGGTCAAGTCTGCGCTGAGAACGAGAACCTTTGGCTTGTCGGCGGACCAGTTGATGAAGTTGTCCACGTGGGGACGGGTCACGATGTCGATGTTCGAACGAGTGCTCATGCCTGACCCCCCGACGACGGGACGGGCTCGCTGGAGACGAGAGTTTCGTAGAACTCCTCATACTTCGCACGCTCGTCGTGACCGGTGAAACGCAGGTAGTGCAGCACCGGTCGGCGCTCGTTCATCAGCGGCACGCCGCGAACGGGGTCGGTGTAGGCCAGAACAAAGTGCGGGCGCCCGGTGGGCCGTTCCAAAGCGTGGGTCAGGGCGGCGATGTTGTGTCCATCGACCGAATCGGCGCTCGCGCCGAACGCCTTTATCTTCGTGGCCAAAGGTTCGATATTCATGACCGAGTCCATGGGGCCGTCGCACTGGGCCCTGTTGACGTCGACGATGACGCGAACCGAATCCAAGCCGTAGAACGCGAGTGCCTGGATCGCTTCCCACGTCTGGCCCTCTTGGAACTCACCGTCGCTCATGAAGACGAAGGTGCGTCCCTTCTCACCCTTCAACCTCCTGCCGAGGGCGATTCCCCCCGCGGTGGACAGCGCTTGCGCGAGGGAACCGGTTGTTGTTTCGAAACCGGGCGAGTGCTCGGCGCCGATCATTTCGACGGTCGATCCGTCCTTGTTGAATTGATCCAGAGCGGCCTCGTCCAGCCGACCGGCTTCGATGAGCGCTGCGTAGACCACCAGCGCGTAGTGCGCAGGGGAGATGATGAGTCGGTCGAGGTCGGGACCAGGTTCCCCGTGAAAGATGCCGCCGGAGATCCGCGGCGCCTCGGGTCCTGGCACAGCGTCGAAGTCCGCCGGGTGCAAGGGCCCGTCGGTGGGAGCCAAATTCAGGACGTTCCCGTAGAGCGAGGCGAGTAGTTCCGCCGACGAGCATGCCTGGCTGAGATAGCCGCCGTTGTTGGCGAGCACGTGTGCGAGGACCCGCTGGCGGATCCCTTGGGCAATCTGTTCGGCTGTTGGGGACGCGGAGAAAGCCATGGCGTAAGGCTACAAAGTCATAAGTCGTCCTACAAGTTTTCCCCTAGAACTCCTGAGGACCGCGCCCGGTGACGAGCGATCTGTGGCACGGTTCCCCCGTGACTGAGCAATCCCTCGTAGCCGGTGTAGACACCTCGACCCAGTCGGTGAAGGTGGTGGTTCGGGAAGCCGACACCGGAGCCTGGGTTCGCGAGGGGCGTGCATCGCATCCGGATGGCACCGAAGTCGCCCCCGAGGAATGGTGGACGGCTTTCGGCGAGGCCTGTTCGGGCGGACTGCTCGACGGTGTTTCGGCTATCTCGATCGCGGGGCAGCAGCACGGAATGGTCGCCCTGGACGAGAGTGGTGATGTTGTTCGGCCCGCGTTGTTGTGGAACGACACTCGATCGGCTCCCGACGCGAGCGACCTGGTGACCGAACTCGGTGGCCCGGCTATGTGGGCCGACGCGGTAGGAAGCGTTCCTGTCGCGGCGTTCACGGTGAGCAAAGTGCGATGGATGGCTCGAAGCGAGCCGGACAACGCCGAACGAACGTCGACCATCATGCTCCCGCACGACTACCTGACATGGATGCTCGCCGATCAACCCCAGGAGGCAACCACCGACCGGGGTGATGCCAGCGGTACGGGTTACTGGTCCCCGATCGAGGGCGAGTACCGGCGCGACCTGATGCAGTTGGCTCTCGGAAAGGACGTGCAACTTCCGCGCGTTGCTGGGCCAGATGAGACCGTTGGCGAGGTGGGCGGTCGCGCCCGGTCATTCCTCGGAATCGACGGATCGTCACCGATCGCCATCGGTCCAGGAACGGGCGACAACATGGGCGCGGCGTTCGCTTTGGAAATCGCTCCCGGAGACGTCGTGGTGTCTCTCGGAACGTCAGGCACCGCGTTCGCCGGATCGAGTCAACCGACTAAAGACCCCACCGGGCTGGTCGCCGGCTTCGCCGATGCCTCCGGTGTCTTCCTGCCTCTGGTGTGCACGCTGAACGCCGCGCGCATCCTCACCAGCACCGCTGAACTCCTCGGCGTCGACATGGAGTCCTTCGCCGCGTTGGCGCTCGCCGCCGACCCCGGTGCCGGCGGACTCGTCATGCTCCCGTACTTCGATGGGGAACGAACCCCCAATCTGCCCGATGCTCGCGGATCTCTTCACGGCATCAGTCGGGAGAATCTGACACCGCAGAATCTCGCGCGGGCGGCCGTCGAGGGAATGCTCGGCGGACTTGCCGACGCGGTCGACGCGCTCGTCGATGTGGGTGTTCAGCCGAGCCGGGTGCTCGTGGTCGGTGGCGCGGCGTCGAATCCGGCGGTGGCAGACGTCGCAGCCACGCTCGTAAACGTCCCGGTGCAGATACCTCCCGCGGGTGAATACGTTGCCGACGGCGCGGCCCGGCAGGCGGCATGGATTCTGCGCGGCGGGGAACAACCTGCATGGAGTGACGTTCGTCCCGGCGAGACGGTCTCTCGCGATCCACAACCGGTTGCCCAGGTGCGGGAGCAGTATCGGCAGGCGCGGGAGGCCCTCTACGCGTGATTTTGCCGCCGGTCCGGCACGCGTCTTGTTTTCGAGGCGCCTGCAACGAGGGCCGTCGTCGGAAATTTGGGCGAAATGGCTCCCACGGCGGTTGAAAGTTCAGCAGAATGAGGACGCCGCCTCCCCCGGCGGCGATCGGTATGCACGTCATACCCCAGGAGCCCGCGCGTCAACCCCCCAGCCGCGCGGGTTCCGTCTTTGTTGGGCGTCAGGCGCGGGACTCGAACATTCCCAGCAGAGCGGCGACGCCCAGCACCGATCGAGGTGCGTAGGCGGCCCGCCACAGTCCGCCGTGGTTCGCTCCTTCGGTGAAGAGATTCATCGGGTTGGATAGCGGGGTTGCGGGTTGGGCGCTCGACGTCGGGTTGCGAAGGTCGTGCACCAACATCGCGGCCATCAGCGTCGTCGATGTCGACGGATCGAATACCTCGACCCCGAAGCGGTCGGCCCCGGCGTACGCCGCTGCGAGCGCCCGGTTGCGAACAACGGAGCGAGTTCGGGTCGCGGGTGCGAGATTCAAGGAGACAGAAACGCCGTCAGCTCGAGCGGCGAGAGCTCGCCAGCGTTGAATCCGCTTCGCGAGTATGTAGTTGGGGCCCTGCTGGGGGATGATCGAATCATTCAAGCCGACCTGTTCCCCGTTCGGTGTCGAATAGATCTGCGGGTAGTTCGGCTCGAACTGCCTCGCAATGCGAAGGGGCGCCTGGAGGAGACCGCCGAGCCCCCGGCCTTGCCAGCGGCGACGGCTCTCTTCGACGCACTCAATCGGAACGACGAACACATCCGTGGGGGTCGCCAAGTAGGCCAGCGTGATGTCGTCTCGTTGTTGCAGCAGGTCGGTGACGATCGCATCGCTCGCCTCGGAGATTTGGACGTGTTGAGCACCGTCCGCGTACGCGTAGGTACCGAGCACAAAGGGCTGGTCAATTTCTGCCAGCCATGTCCGCACCTCGGGCGCAGCGGTGACCAGGTCGACGCCGGCTGCGCTGCAGATCGTCGCATCGTCGTCTGGGTGCACGTCACCCTCGACGACGAAAGGCGGCTGGCCCTGGGCGTCGAGCGGGATGGGAACGCGGAGGCTGCCGGCGGTGCTCCGCGTAATGGCTGTCAGGCGTTCCCAGATCCCAGGACGGGGAAGATCGATCGCGTGAACCCGGGCGCCCCAGCGCAATAAGGAGCGAGTCGGTGCCATCTCCGCACCGGCGCCGAGCAGGGCGATGTCGACGTCTCGTAAATCCATCCAGTCCGGGTTGTCCAAAACGAGGTGTATGGCATCGGCGAACGATGGTTCTGCTACTCCATTGGCGACCCATGAATCGACCTGGCGGCGGAGTTCACTCCCGAAAAGCCGGGTGCCTTTGTAGGGGACAGAAATCTCTTCCTCGGGGGCTGCTCGCCCGCGCACCGTGACCGAAGCCAAACCTCGTTCGCTGAAACTCTCCATTGCCTCGGGCAGGGGCACTTCCTCTTTATCGCGCCGAAAGGTGAAGCGCTGCTGGGCCGATGCCAGGCCGTGTCGGGAAATAGAGACCGCGTTATCCGGTGACTGCGCAGCGGCGAGGACTATGTCTCGCAAGGGAGCGATGTACCCCTTGCGCCAGTCTCGGGTGTGTTCGATGCGGGCCGCGATTGCGGGATCGACGGCGCGGATGGAGTCGGCGAAAACCGCTCGTCCCGTTGCGGACGTGCTGCGTCGGCCGTCCCCTCCGAGGGGAAAACACACTCCCTCTGCATCGGGGGAACGTGGATTGGGCACGAGATCAGACTACTCAGCGCTGCTGCCGCGAACGTTCCGCCAAGACCACCCCGGTCAGGATGAGTGCACCACCGACGAGTTGAACGATGGCCAAGGACTCCGAGAGAACGAGCCATGCGATAAGGATCGCGAGCAGCGGTTCGGTCAATCCGACGACGGAGGCTTGGGACGCGCGGAGATGACGCATCGATGCCACGACCAGCCAAAACGGAACCACCGTTCCCATCACGATCATCCACAAGGACAGGCCCCACAGCGGCTGATCGCCGAGAGGT
>CALKMY010000061.1 GCA_938091275.1 Candidatus Nanopelagicales bacterium
TCGGGGTGTGGCGCAGCTTGGTAGCGCGCTTCGTTCGGGACGAAGAGGTCGTGGGTTCAAATCCCGCCACCCCGACGCTGGATGGGGCAGGTGCTGTCGCGCCTGCCCCATCGATTTCCCGTCGTTTCCCCGAGGAGGCCCGGTGAGCGTTCCCGACCGACGGCCGTCGCGCTCGGACCTCGGGCCCGTCTCTCGCGAGTACGTGAAAGCCATGGGCTGGCGCTCGGTCAACATGCACACGCACATCTCGCTCGTCCACTCCTACGTCTACGTAGAGGTGCCCAAGGCTGGCTGCGGGACCATGAAGGCAACTCTCGGTGGTCTCGAAGCCGCGCGCAAAGGTCCCGGGCTGGTGCGCCGGGTGCAGGAAGCCCCGCACAACCGCATCAACGCCACGCCCTTCGTCAAGCCGTTCCAGTTGCCACCGGATCTGCTGGAGGAAGCCCTCGCGTCTTCGTCCTACCGACGCTTCACGGTTGTGCGCGACCCGGCTACGCGCGTGTTGTCTTCTTATCTGGAGAAGATCAACCAAGGTTTGAAGCAAAGTGAGTCGATCGCCGCGACGTTGGGAATTCCGGCGTCCGAGATAACTTTCGAGCAATTTCTCGACGTGATCGACGAGCAGCCTTCACGTGAGCAGGATCCGCATTGGCGAAGGCAGGCAGACCATCTGGGCTGGGAAGTCATCGACTACGCCGCTGCTATCCATCTCGAGCATCTCGATTCGTCATGGGATCTGGTGGCAGACCTGACGGGCATCCCGGACCTTCACGAGACGTTCTACTGCAAGAACTCCACCGGAGCCTCGGCCAAGGTGGACGAGTACTTCACGCCGGAACTTCGGACAAAGGTCGCACGCATCTACGAAGCCGACTACTCAGCCTTCGGGTACTAGTCAGAATCGCGCAAGCAGCAGCTCGGCGATCTGCACCGCATTCAGTGCCGCGCCCTTGCGGAGGTTGTCGCCGCTGACAAACAGGGCAAGTCCCCGCCCATCCGACACTGTGGGGTCCTGTCGGATGCGACCGACATACGACGGATCTCTCCCCGCAGCCATCAACGGTGACGGCACGTCCGTCAGCACCACTCCCGGGGCATCAGACAGCAGTTCAGCGGCCCGCTCGACACTCAAGGGGGCGGCGAACTCGGCGTTGATGGCGAGGGAGTGGCCGGTGAACACCGGGACTCGTACGCACGTTCCACTGACCGCAAGGTCGGGAATCGACAGAATCTTGCGTGTCTCGTTGCGCAGCTTGGCTTCTTCGTCAGTCTCTCCCGAACCATCGTCAAGGAAGCTGCCCGCCTGCGCCACAACGTTGAAAGCGATCGGCGAGATGTACTTGTTCGGCGCCGGGAACTCCACGGCATCACCTGAATACGTTAGTTCCTCGATGCCGTTTCCGGACACTGAGTGCACCTGAGAGGCGAGCTCCTCTACACCTGCCAGCCCGCTTCCCGACACCGCTTGATAGGTCGTAGCGATCATCCGGCGCAGCCCGGCATCGTCGTGCAGCGGCTTGAGCACCGGCATCGCCGCCATGGTGGTGCAGTTCGGGTTCGCGATGATTCCCTTCCCCATTGCCTCGATGGCACCGGGATTGACCTCGCTGACGACCAGCGGTACTTCGGGATCCATCCGCCAGGCGGAGGAGTTGTCGATCACGATCGCGCCGGCCTGAGCGAAGGCCGGCGCCCACTCCTTGGACGTGGAGCCACCAGCGGAGAACAGCGCGATGTCGATACCGGTCAAGTCGGCCGTGGCGAGATCCTCGACCACGATGTCCTGATTACCCCAGTCGAGCGTCGTGCCCGCAGACCGCGCGCTGGCAAGGAAACGCATGGTGTCGACGGGGAACTTTCGCTCGGCGAGCAATGTGCGCATCACGCCGCCGACCTGGCCGGTGGCACCGACGACAGCGACGTTCACCTTCGCGGAGCTCACGGTCATCGCCCCGAACCCGCGTACACGACCGCCTCCCCATCAGCGTCCAGGCCGAATGCCGAATGCAGCGCCTGCACCGCCTTCGTCGAATCGTCTACACGTGTCACAACAGAAATACGAATCTCCGATGTCGAGATCATCTCGACATTGATGCCCGTCTCCGCAAGAGCTTGGAAGAAATCGGCGGAGACTCCAGGGTGTGACCGCATGCCCGCACCGATCAACGAGACCTTCGCAATGTGCTCATCGACCGTCAACGACTCGAACTCGATCGCCTCTCGCCGTGCGTTGATCGCCTCCATTGCCTGCTGGACCGACCCTTCCGGACAGGTGAAGGTGACATCAGTTCGACCCGTCGCCGCCGCCGACACGTTCTGAACGATCATGTCGATGTTGATGCCGGCGTCGGCCAAAGCACGAAAGATCGCGGACGCCTGACCCGGCTTGTCAGGAACACCGACGACCGTCACTTTCGCGTCGTTCACATCTGCCGCAACTCCGGAAATGATCGGCTGCTCCATAGCTCTTCCTTCTTCGATGGCGCGGGTGATCGCTTCAGGCGACATCACCCAGGTTCCTTCTTTCGACGAAAACGACGAACGAACGTGAATGGGTAGATCGAATCGACGGGCGTACTCCACACATCGCAGGTGCAGCACCTTGGCGCCCACGGCTGCAAGTTCCATCATCTCCTCGTACGTGATGAAGGGGACGCGGCGAGCAGCCGGCACAACTCGGGGGTCGGTGCTGAAGACACCATCGACATCGGTGTAGATCTCGCAGACATCAGCGTTCAGCGCGGCTGCCAGCGCGACCGCCGTCGTATCAGAGCCACCTCGCCCGAGAGTGGTGATGTCCTTGGAATCTTGCGCAACACCCTGGAAGCCCGCCACGATCGGGATAGCGCCCTCGGCGAGCGCCTCGCTGATCCGCCCAGGGGAAACATCTATGATCCGCGCGGCACCATGAGCCGAGTCGGTGATCAACCCCGCTTGCGATCCGGTGTAACTGCGCGCCTCAGCGCCTAGGTCATGAATCGCCATTGCGAGCACAGCCATCGAAATCCGCTCGCCAGCGGTCAAGAGCATGTCGAGTTCCCGACCCGGCGGCAGCGGTGAGACTTCGTTGGCGAGGTCGAGCAACTCGTCCGTGGTGTCCCCCATCGCGGAGACCACGACGACGACCTCGTCACCGGACTTTTTGGTGTCCACAATCCGTCGCGCCACCCGCTTCACGCTGGTGGCGTCGGCGACGGACGATCCGCCGTACTTTTGGACAATCAAGGACACAAAGCCACAGCCTACGGCCGGCCATTGGCGGCAGAACTAATGCTCCCGAAAGCCCCAATACAAGAGCCCGGAGTAGGCGATGACGAAACTCGATCCAAACGCCAGGTAAAGCCATCGCATGAAGGTCCACTGTTCCTCCGCGGGCAGGAAGACCGTGAGCAGCGTCATCAGCCCGCCTCCGAGAATCATCACCGCGGCCGCCCCACGAATTCCCGGGCGATCGGCTCGCCGCACCAACCACATCTGACCGGCGAGAGCGACCAAGCAGGCTCCCACCATCCGCAGAGCCCACTCGGCTTCTACCGACGCGCGCATGCCCAGGGCCTCCGCGAACCAAGCGGGAAGCACGAGGAGCGCTAGCGAGGAAAAAGCGAAGACGAGTGCGCCGGCGGCCAATACGCCTCTGATGTAGCGAACGTCGTCCACGACCCGCACGCTAGCGAGGAACGACCCCTCAAGTGGCAGTTCGACGCGACGTCGGGAAGTATTCCTCCGTGAGTACTCGGGCTCCGGAGAGCGACGCTGCGCCCGTCGACCGCACCCCCAGCGCACGGAAGGGTGTGTGGCTCGCGATAGCGGTCGCTATCGGCTGGTTGATGATCTCGAGTTGGGCTGGACCCCTGGCCGGACAGCTGTCTCAGGTACAGGAGAACGACAACGCCGCCTTCCTTCCCTCATCCGCCGAGTCAACGCTCGTCGCCGAGGAGCAGGCCCAGTTCGCCGACAGCACGGCCATCCCGCTTCTCGTTGTGGTGTCCAAGCCAGACGGCGGCCAATTTACGGCGGCGGATCAGCAAGCTATCGGCGAACTCATTCAACAGATTCCTGATCTGCAGGTGCCCGACGGTGAACAGGTCTCGGCGTATCTCGATCCGGTCCCGCTCATTCCGATTCCATCCGAGGATGGCGACGCTGTCTTGATCAACGTCGCCGTCAACGGTGATCGCGGATCCGCGCTTCTGGACAACGGTGAGATTGCTTTCCTCGGCATTGTCGAGGTGATTCGAGAAGCGGCCACCGCCTATCCCGACCTTCAGGTGAACGTCACAGGACCAGGTGGCTTCCTCGCCGATCTCATCGAAGTTTTCGGGGCCATCGACACCACCTTGCTCATCGCAACCGCACTCGTGGTCGCGATCATCCTCATCTTCGTCTACCGAAGTCCCTTCCTCTGGCTCATTCCGCTCATTGCCGCGGGTATCGCGCTGTCGACGGCGAGCGCGCTCGTCTACATCCTCGCCGACAACGACGTTGTTGTTCTCAACGGCCAAAGTCAAGGGATTTTGACGGTGCTCGTCTTCGGCGCGGGGACCGACTATTCACTCCTCCTGGTCAGCCGCTACCGGGAAGAACTGCATCGGCATCGACTGCACACCACGGCTATTCGTCGCGCTCTTCGGGGCACCGTTGAGCCCATCGTCGCCTCGGGCGCAACGACGTCCATCGGACTCATGTGCTTGCTGCTCAGTGAATTGAACTCCAACAAGTCGACCGGGCCGGTAGCCGCGATCGGCATTGTCGCCGCAGTGATCGTGATGCTTACTTTTCTCCCGGCTCTTCTGGCGATTCCTAGTTTCGTGCTGCCGATCCTCGCGTTCTTGGTGCCCACGATCATCGGTCTCGCTATCGGCTTCCTCGTCGATGTTCCACTCACCCCGTTCCTGGGAGCCGGCGGACTATTCGCTGCAATAACGATCGTCGGCTGGATCGTCTTCGGCATCGCTCGAGTCAAGGGCAAGGGGCCCTTCACTCGTGAACGCTTCCCCTCGGGTAGTTGGGCGTTTTGGCCTCGCACGCCACGTTTCGGGCAAGAGGACATCAAGATGTCCGGTCTGTGGGCAAAGATCGCCGGCAGCGTGGGGCGTCGACCGCGAGTCACCTGGATCGCAACAGCCCTGGTCTTGTTGTTCCTCGCAGGCTTCAGCACCACGCTGAAAGCAGACGGGGTCGCCACCTCAGAATCGTTCGTCAATGCCGAAGAAGTGGACTCCGTCATCGGGCAGGAGATTCTGGTCGAGAACTTCGCCGCTGGGCTCGGGAGCGAGACGCTGATCACCGCCAACGCCGATGCTGCGGTCGACGTCCTGGAAGCGGTTGAGGCAACAGAAGGAATCGACAGCGTCGCGTGGCAGACCGACCTACCACCGGGCGCTCCGGGGCAGATGATGGCCGAGCCCACCGTCGTGGATGGCCGGGTGCTCTTGCTAGCGACCCTGACCGCTCCTCCCGATTCAGACGAAGCCGAGGTCCTCATCGGCGAACTGCGCGAGGACCTCGCGGGGATTCCAGGGGCCGACGCACGCGTGGGCGGACCGACCGCCGTCGCCTACGACATCGACCAGGCAAACCTTCGCGATCGCAACGTCATCATTCCGCTGGTCCTGTTTGTCATCTCCATCATTTTGATCATCTTGCTCCGGTCCCTCGTCGCTCCGTTGCTCTTGATCGGCACCGTCATCCTGTCTTTCTTCGCGACGTTGGGTGCCTGTGCTATCGCTTTCAACCACATCTTCAACTTCCCCGGAGCCGATGCGTCGTTCCCGCTTTTCGCGTTCGTCTTCCTCGTTGCTCTCGGCGTCGACTACAACATCTTCCTGATGACGCGAGTGCGCGAAGAGTCAAAGACGATCGGAACACGACCCGGCATCCTGCGGGGACTCACCGTGACCGGCGGAGTCATCACCAGCGCCGGCATCGTTCTCGCCGCCACTTTCCTGGTACTCGGAGTTCTTCCGCTCGTTGCCCTCCGTCAAGTGGGCTTCGCCGTCGCCCTCGGCGTATTGATAGACGCCTTTATCGTCAGGACCACCCTGGTGCCGGCTCTGGCCTACGACATCGGCCGCAAAGTGTGGTGGCCGAGCGCGTTGGCGCGGGCCGAACAGCCCACCGATCAGCCGGAGTCGCAGCCGGTCGCTTGAGTCTCGTGCACCAGTCGAGAGACCACCTGACCCGATGACTCCTGCTCCTGACCCTCCGCGAAGATCAAGGCCACCTGGTCAGAGAGCCCTAAGAGATCGGGGACCGGTACCGCCCGATAGAACGGCTCCTCGGCATCGAAGAACGTTTGATCCACCAATGGCTGGGGAGCCAAGAACTCCGAGGCGGACTCCGACGCGCGCGCCATGTACTCCTGCCAGGCATCGTTGTGGTCAAGGTATGCCTGCCGGGCACGTTCGATATCTGAGTGCCAGATGGCAATGGGCAGATCCGACACGTCGGCCCCCGCTGCAGCGATGTCTCGCTCTGCATCCGCGGCCAGGCTGCGAAGTTCGGCGTCGAGTTTTTGCTGCTGGCCCTCGCCACCGTGATCCTCGAAGGCGGCCGCGGTCGCTTCCTGGAGATCCTGCATAGCCTGCTCCGAGGCCTCGACTCGCTCGAGGAGGTTCTGCATTTCGACGTTGCGCCACACCGCGTCCGCGAAAACCACCATGCCGGCCAGGATCGTGAGCGTGAAGGCGACGGCGCCTGCCGCCCACGGAACCCACGGTCGGTGGATCCACGACTCGTGCCCGGTGGTGGCCGCCGAATCCGCCCCGGTAGCCGGCTCAGGTGCCCGATAGCCCTCCATATCAACCATTGTGCGTCACTTTGTTATCTATCTCGTGCCCGGCCCGGAGGTCGGGGCATTACGGTTGTGCGCCGTGAGCGTGGAAACTTCCCTGGGATGGCGCGCGCGCTACGACGCGCTCGTCTTCGATCTGAAGCGCCAACTTTCGGCACTTCCCCCCGACCAGCCGCTACGGCTCGCAAAATCCACTTCCAACCTGTTCCGTCCTCGCGAGAATTCTGCGACCGGCCGATTGGACGTGACGGCTTTCGACGGGGTCCTTCATGTCGATCCCGACACGAATACCGCCGAGGTTCTCGGAATGACCACCTACGAGCACCTCGTCCAGGCGACGCTCCCCTACGGCCTGATGCCCCTGTGCGTTCCGCAGTTGAAAACGATCACCCTGGGTGGGGCCGTCACCGGCCTCGGCATCGAAAGCGCCAGCTTCCGCAGCGGCCTGCCGCATGAGTCCGTAATCGAGATGGACATCCTCACCGGCGATGGAGACGTACTGACCATCACACCCCAGGCCGACGATCCCCACCGTGACCTCTTCTTCGGCTTCCCCAACTCCTACGGATCACTCGGATACGCGCTCCGACTGAAGATCGAACTCGAGTCGACCAAGCCCTTCGTTCACCTACGTCACCTGAGGTTCGATTCCGCGGAAGCGATGACGGCGGCGATCACCACCATCAGCACCGCCATGGAGTACGAGGGAACCCGAGTCGACTTTCTCGATGGGACAGTCTTCACCTCCTCGGAGCAGTACCTAACCCTCGGCGAGATGGTCAGTCGACTTCCCGCCGGAATGTCGATCAGCGACTACACCGGCATGGGCATCTACTACCGATCCATCCAAGAGAAATCACAGGACGTCGTCAGCATTCACGATTACCTGTGGCGTTGGGACACCGATTGGTTCTGGTGCTCACGAGCATTCGGTGCGCAGAAGCCGGCGATTCGACGTTGGTGGCCGAAGTCCAAACTCCGCAGTGATGTCTATTGGAAGTTCATCGCTCTCGATCGCAAGTACAACATCTCCTCGCGCACCGATGCGCTCCGAGGGCGACCGCGACGTGAGCACGTGGTGCAGGACATCGAGGTTCCGGTAGACGCACTGCCGGAATTTCTCGATTTCTTTCACGAAGAAGTAGGGATCGAGCCGATTTGGGTTTGTCCTTTGCGGCAACGAGACCCCGATGCTCGGTGGCCGTTATATGAGTTTGACCCGCGCGAGCTTTACGTCAACGTCGGCTTCTGGTCCACTGTTCTACTCTCCGATGGCGGCGACCCAAGCGATGGTCGAGTGAACAGGCGAATCGAACAGAAGGTCATCGAACTTGATGGACGCAAGTCCTTGTATTCAACGGCCTTCTACGACAAGGACACCTTCTGGTCGATCTACGGAGGACACGAGTACGAGCGCCTGAAGAAGGAGTACGACCCCCACGGGCGACTGTTGGGTCTTTACGAGAAAGTGGTGGAGCAGCGATGAACCTCGCGGACGCGTTTTCGAAAATCATCACCCCCGATCGACGGGTGAGTTTTCGCGCATACGACGGATCGAGTG
>CALKMY010000062.1 GCA_938091275.1 Candidatus Nanopelagicales bacterium
ATATCTTGATATCAAGATATCTGATCGGGCAGGAAATGCGCTATCGACTCCAGGTGGTGAGTCTGCGGGAAGGCATCCCAGGCGCGTATCCCCGCCAATCGATACCCCTGGCCAGCGAGAAGTTGGGTGTCTCGACCCAGGGCCACCGGATCACAGGCCACAACGACGATCCGTCCGGGTCGAATCGCACCCAGAGCCTCGATCACGGCCTTTCCGGCCCCGGTCCGAGGCGGGTCGAGAACCACTCCATCGGCACTCGCGCCCTCGTCGCGCGCCTTGCGGATCCACCGGCGAACGTCGTGCTGCTGCACTGCGACGACGTCGCGTCCAAACGCGGTCTCCAGCACCCGTCGAGCCTCATCTGCCGCGATAGGTGAGCTCTCGACAGCTACCACGTGTCCGGACGGGCCAACACGGTCGGCCAGCGCCGCCGCAATGGGCCCCACCCCGGCGTATAGGTCCCACCATCGCTCACCCGATTCCGGGGCTCCCCAGGCCAGAACGGTGTCGACAATGCGGCCGATGAGTTCGGGGTGCACCTGCCAGAAACCGTCGATGGGGGTGTTGAACTCCAGAAGGTTCTCACCGACGCGCAGTCGATGACGCAACGACGGTTGATCGTCTCCGGGACCTTCATCAGGCTGGAACATCACCCGTGATTCGACACTGTCGCGCGCCATGAAGAGATCGCCGGGCACGCGAATATCGGCTGCACGTTCACGCGCCTGGGCGTGCCCCTTTGCGTCCGCAATCACACACGATGACGCATCCACCACATCGTCGCTTCGATACGCCCGCAACGCGGGAACACCATGCACTACCCCGTGGACATCCTCCGTTGTCGTGCGGTAGCGCATCCTGGTTCGCCATCCGGTCGTCGTACCGAGATCGATGATTCCCTCGCGAGTCAACTCTTCCACCGCGGCCGGAGGCAGTCCGCCGTGCCGCTCCAGGGCTTCTCGCAATACCTGCAACTTGAGTTCCCGCTGCACATCACTAGTGGCGTGAAGGAAGTCGCAGCCACCACAACCCCCGGGGCCGAACGCCGGACACGGTGGACGAATGCGCCCGGGGTGCGCCTCGTGCACGTCAATGACCTCGGCACGGGCGTAGGAACGAGCGGTCTGCGTGATTCGCACCGTCACGTCTTCTCCCGGCAAGGCATGCCGGACAAAGATCACGAGGTTTCCATCGCGAGCTACACAGTGCCCACCGTGGGCGACGTTGCCGATGGTTACTCGCACCAGGTCACCGGGTTGATGCGCCAGTCGCCTCACCTGTCCCCCGCTCGCCGCAGCGTCGTCGTCGGCTTTGCCTGAGGGATTGTCTACGGCGTCGGGCACAACGGCAGCATAGATTTCCTCGCGTGTAGCGTTCGACCGTGCACATCGTGATCCTCGGCTGCGGCCGGGTCGGTTCACTCCTTGCCGGTGAACTCGACAGCCAAGGCCACTCGGTGGCCGTGGTCGATCAAGACGCCAAAGCCTTCCGCAAGCTGGGATCTGATTTTGGCGGGATCACCGTCAAGGGGGTCGGTTTCGACCGCCAGACTCTGGAGAATGCAGGAATCACGCGGGCACATGCCTTTGCTGCGGTGAGTAGCGGTGACAACAGCAACATCTTGGCGGCGCGCGTGGCACGGGAGACGTACGGCGTCGAACATGTGGTCGCCCGGATTTACGACCCTCGCCGCGCCGAGGTGTATCAGCGATTGGGAATTCCTACCGTTGCCACCGTTGCCTGGACGAGCACGCAGATCATGCGAGCGCTCTTACCGATGGGGGCCCAAACCGAATTCGTGGACGCGACCAGTTCGTTGTGTCTTGCCGAAGTGCATATCGGTGAACCCTGGCTTGGAAGGAAGGCCAGCGACCTCGCCGATGCGACCGCGGGCCGAGTAGCGTTCCTGACCCGCTACGGACAGGCGCTTCTGCCCGATGAGCGGACGGTCATTCAAGAGGGTGACCTCGTGCATCTGCTATTCGACCCCGACCGGCGTGATGATGTCGAGCAAATCTGCGAGAAGGGGCGGTGATCTGACATGCGCGTAGCCGTCGCCGGTGCAGGAAAGGTCGGTCGCGCCATTGCACGTGAGTTGGTCGGTAACGGCCACGACGTACTACTGATCGACAAGGACGCGGAGTTAGCGCGACCCGGGGTTGTCGACGGTGCAGGGAGCCTCCTCGCGGACGCCTGTGAGGTCTCCGCGCTCGACGAAGCGCGGCTCGCGGAGTGCCAAGTGGTAGTCGCAGCCACGGGAGACGACAAGGTCAATCTTGTGGTGTCCCTTCTGGCCAAGACAGAATTCGGCGTCCCGCGAGTGGTCGCTCGCGTCAATCACCCCAAGAACGAGTGGATGTTCGACGAGTCGTGGGGGGTGGATGTCGCTGTTTCGACTCCTCGGATGCTTTCAGCACTGGTCGAAGAAGCGGTCTCGGTCGGCGACCTCGTCCGTCTCTTCACGTTCCGCCAGGGAGCTGCCGAGTTGGTCGAGATGACGTTGCCATCAACCTCCCCCGTTGTCGGACACAGCACCGCGTCCATTGATTGGCCGCAGGACACCGTCCCGGTCGCCGTTGTGCGCGGTACGCACGTCAAAACACCTGACGCATCGCTGGTCTTGGAGGCCGGTGACGAGCTGTTGTTCGTTGCCGCACCGGAACGTGAGGCGGAGCTGCAGGCTCTCCTCGGGCACTAGCGCACGCTGTGGGCCGCGCTGCCTACTAGTCGGAAGCCGACTCGTTGCGCTCGCGTCGCTCCCGGTACACCGGGGCGAGAACGCGAAAGGTCACGTAGGCCGCACCCAAGAACAGCGGCCACCCCATGACTATTCGAGCAACCCCAAGGACTTCGACAGCCGCGGCCAAGTACAACGGAACCTGAACGATGAGACGTCCGAGGAAGACCCCCACCCACACCCATGAAGCGGCGGCATACGTGCGCACCAATTGCTTGTCGGAGCGCCAACTCGTTCCGTCACCGGTGAGGTAGCCCATCGCCACGCCCAGCAGCGGCCACCCGACCAGGATGCTCACAATGAAGGCACTCCCGTAAACGACGTTCGTGATCAAGCCGGGGAGGAAGAAGTTCTCCGCCTGACCCGTCCAGGCCGAGAAGCCAGCCGCGACGGCGAGCCCCAGAAATCCGGTCAGCACCTGTTGCAAGCGTTGGCGCCTGATGAGCCGGTAGACAGCAAGAAGCGTTCCGGTGACGACTGCTGCGATCAGCGCCGGAGCCAAATCCCGCCCGGCGACGATGTACACGGTGATGAACACAACGGTGGGCAGGCCGCTGTCCACCATTCCTCGCCAACCGCCGATCGCCCGCTCGAGAATGAGCCCCTCCGCGCGGAGTTCGTCGCCGGCCAACGTGTCTGGGGCCACGGCGGCCTCGGCTGAGTCTTGGACGGACGGGGCCTCGTCAGATGAGGCGTCACCGACTGAGGCGTCGTCGGGTGAGGCGTTGTGCGCCTCGTCGTCGGACGCCGCGGGGTTGTGTGACTGCATCAACTACTCAGTCCGGTAGCAGTTCGTATCGCGGGTTGAACACTGTTGGGTGCTCCGAAACACAGTTCAGTCGGCCGTGGATCACCATGCGCCGTCCCACGTGTATCCCAGGAATGCGGCGACGCCCCAGCCAGACGACAAAAATTCGACCGGTGGTGTCGCTGAGTTCGATCTCCAAGGCGGGGTGCTCCTCACTGAGGTTTCCCACGGACGTCACCGACCCCGCCATCGTGACTTCTTCGCCGGGGACACACGATTCAATGTCCAATACTCGCTCGCCCGGGTGTCGGCGCAGATGGTCAGCCGCGGACTCTCGCAGTAACCGTTCGTGGCTGGACTCCGTCAGTCGACGCCAGGCACGCTCGACGAATCCCACGGCCCCTTCCTTGGACGACACGGAAAGCGTTGAGGCCTCCGCGGCCGATGACTGCTGGGTGATGGAGTCCTCGGCCACTATCGCGTTTCCGTGATCTCAGGACCGCGCTCCGGCAAAATGATGGTGGTGCGCTCGGGCGTGGGGGCCTGCTCAGGGGCGGATCCGGTCTCGTCACGAGGAACACGCAGCGGCAAGGCGTTCCCCATAGGCATCGCGTCGTTGCCCCGCACAACCACCATGCCCCTGATCGCCTTCTCCAAGGCCTCTGCGGCACCGCTATCCCGGGAAGCCTTGCCCAGAAACACGAACCGAAGGAACCAGCGCGGGCCATCCACCCCACAAAAGCGCGCGGGTTGGGCCTTGCCATCTTGACCGGTTACCTGCGCACGAAGTTCGACGCCGAACGATCCATCGGCCTTTTCCACGAGCCCGCCGGACTTGTTGATAGACGACGCGATTTGGCCCCGGATTTCTTCCCACATCCCACCGCTGCGCGGCGCCGCATACGGTTGGACCTGCACTGCGGAGTCTTGCGTCACCAAACTGAATTGCGAGACGACTCCAGTGTTCGGATCGGCCTGAACCTGCAATTTGACCGTCGGATCGGCGGGATCGGTAGGAACCAACAGCGAACCGATGTCGATGCGTGTCTGCTGTGGGTATGCCTCCGCTGAATCCCATGGGCCATCCGCACGTGCGACGTCACTCGACGTTTCCTCGCCCGCTGGATCAGCGTCCGGGACCGCACCGCTGTCGGAATGGCCGATGGCCGCGCCGTCCGGATCGTCCGTGCCGCTTATGCCGTCCGTGCCGGCATTTGGCTCCTTACGCCGACTGAAGAGACCCACACCTTCTCCTTTGACACCGAGTCACGTTCCGCAGTAACCCAACGCTACCGGCCGCTTGAGCCGAAGCCACCGTCACCACGGTGCGAACCCGGCAACTCGTCCACCTCATGCCAATCCACTTCGTGCACCCGCTGAACAATCAGCTGCGCGACGCGGTCGCCCCGTTGTAACCGCACGTCAATCGTCGGATCGGTATTCACACCGATGACACAAATCTCTCCGCGATACCCCGCGTCGATTGTTCCCGGGGAATTCACGAGGGTGAACCCATGACGTGACGCCAAACCGCTTCGAGGGTGCACGAGACCGACGAAGCCCGGCGGCAGGGCGATGGCCACGCCGGTGGGAATCATCTGTCGCTCTCCGGGCGCCAAGTGGGCATCGTGCCGGGCGAAGAGATCCCAGCCTGCATCACCCGGGTTGCCGCGACTCGGAAGCGGAAGATCCGGATCGAGGCGCTGAATAAGAACGCGGGCCGTCATCCGTTAGCCCCCGGCGGGAGCGAGCCGGAAGCCAACACGCCTGTCATGGCACGCGACTGTACTGCCCGTCCACCAAGGGGCTGGGAAGATGACGGCATGACGCAGACGTACCAAGAGCGAGTGGCCCCCGGCGTGTGGTGGATCGTTGTCGCACTCCTCGTCATTGGAATGGTGTCTGTCGCGTACGGAGCGGCGCTCGGCGCCGGTGTCGGCGTTGTTGTTTTTGCCGTCGGTGCGGGAATCGTCTTCGTAGGCACGCGAGCCGCGACCGACACGATCATCATCGACGATGGCGAGTTGGGTGTCGGCCGTGCACGTGTGCCGCTTAACGTCCTCGGCGCGGTCCGAGTTCTCACCACTGATGACGTGGCTCGAGCCCGCCGTGGGTTCGACCCACAAGTGACCGACACCGCATTCACACGACTGCCTCCATGGGGACCATCGCACGCCATCTGGGTGGAAGTGACCGATGATTCCGATCCTCACAGCGGCTGGCTCGTCGCGAGCCGTCACCCCGAAGACCTCGGAAAGGAACTCACCGAAGCCATCGCCGCCAGTCACGAACGGACCGGTGAATGACGTTCCACTCGCGCCCTGCCATCTCGATCCGCGCACTGTTGAGGTGGCCCCTCCACGGCAAGGGTGACCCGACGTGGCGAAACGCAGCACCATGCGCCACAGTTGGGTTATGAGCGCTTCTTCTACACACGACAGCATCGCGAGCGATTCCGCCAACGATGAGACCCCGGCGCTGGAGGCATCGGAGTCTTCGGATTCAGCACAGGCATCCACCAGGGCACCGATGGCGAGTCTTGTCGCTCCGATCGTCGCCCTGGGCGCAACGTACGTGGCACGCAAGACTCTGACATCCGCTTACCGTGCGGCGACGGGTGCAGCTCCCCCGTCCAGCACGGACCGGACAGTTCCCCTCGGTCGCGTCCTCGCGTGGGCGGCGCTCGGTAGTGCTACCGCGGCCGTTATCGAGGTCGTCGCTTTCCGTTCGATGGCTCGCTTCTTCGGCGAGTGACCGACACAGCTATCAAGCGCAGTCTTTGCAGATAGGTCCGCTCTTATCCTCGTGATCGAGTTGGCTGCGGTGATGCACCAGGAAACACGACCTGCAGGTGAACTCGTCCGACTTCTTGGGCACCACCGTCACGGTGAGGTTCTCGCTGGACAGGTCCGCCCCTGGGAGCTCGAGGTTCTCGGCAAGCTCGGCCTCATCGACATCCACAGCTGAGGCGGTCTTCTCCGCGCGCCGCGCCTTCAGCTCTTCGAGGCTGTCTTCGGCGAGCTCCTCGTCTGTCTTGCGAGGAGCGTCGTAGTCGGTGGCCATGGCCGTATGTCCTCCTGTCCGCGTGCTTCGGCGCAGATTGTGCCCTATATCCCGTGCGTTCACCCCTTGGCCCCCACGCATGTCGCGTGGGTTCGCTCACAGCGTGACAATAGAGCCATGGCCCTCTACGCACTCGGGGACAAGGTCCCCGCTATCGACCCCACGGCTTTCGTCCACCCGGACGCCGTCATCATCGGCGATGTCCGCGTGGGACCCGAGTCCTCGGTATGGCCGACTGCCGTCCTGCGCGGCGATCACGGCTCCATTGTCGTCGGATCTCAGACGTCTATTCAGGACGGAACGATCGTGCACTGCACCGACAAGCAGGACACGGTCATCGGAGACCGCTGCGTGGTCGGGCACAACGCTCACCTGGAGGGATGCCGCGTGGAGGACGACTCGCTCATCGGATCCGGATCCGTCCTGCTCCACGGAGTGCGGGTCGGCCCCGAAAGCCTCGTGGGTGCCGGCGCCGTCGTATCCCCGGGGACGGTGGTGCCGCCCCACGCCCGCGCCCTCGGCATTCCGGCTCGCATCACCGAGGATGTTGTGGATGCCGACGAATTCGCCGCCAACGTTGACGTGTACTGCAACAACGCGCGCTGGTACGCCTCGGATATGCGACGCCTCGACTGATGAAGACCTGAGCGAACGGGGTTACTCAGTTATCGCGATTGTTAATACTCAACCCGGCGCTGCACTCACCTAGCGCATCTTGGAAGGCTTTTGCGATTCCCGGTACCGCAACAAGGAATGATCCTGGATCGTCGTTGGGGCCAAACGCGCCAATCTCCGCCCCCGCCTCGCCCGCGATGAGCAAGCCGGCCGCAACATCCCACACATTCAGGTGCGCCTCGTAATACGCATCGGTTCGTCCACTGGCCAGCCACGTGAAGTCGACCACCGCACATCCCGTTCGGCGGATGTCCCGCACCCGAGAGATGAGTCGTTGCACGAGCAACGCCTGTTCTGCACGAATGTCAGGTTCGTAGCAAAAGCCGGTAGCCACCATTGTCTGGCCCAGCGAGGTGCAGGTGCGTACGTGCAACCTTTCACACACATCCCCGACAACCCGCCATGCGCCGCCTCCTCGGATACCGATGAAGCCTTCGCCTGTCTCGGGAGTGACGATCACGCCGACAACCGTGGCACCGATGTCCTGATCCTCGGCCGCAACAGAGACACCCCACAGAGGGATCCGGTAGAGGTAGTTGACAGTCCCGTCGAGAGGATCAACAATCCAGCGGATTCCCGTTTCCGACGCGCGGTCGCTTCCCTCCTCGCCCATCAACCCGTCGCCAGGACGCTCACCCAGGAGGCGCTCGAACAAAAGGTGCTCGGCGGCCTTGTCCATCGACGTGACGACGTCTGTGGGTGTGGACTTGGACTCCACCGACAAATCGTCCGGGCGCTGGGTAAGGAGGAATTGACCCGCTTCGGAAGCTGCTCGCCAGGCCAGATCCGCGAGGGGGTGCAATGCGAGCACCTCCGCGAGTGCGCGTGCGGGTGCATCGCTGGACGTCCCCATGGGCACCCCTCTCTTCCGGTCATCGCACAGCCCCGTCGACTTCGACACCGCACGTTAGTCTGCGCCTTAATGACCGGTGACAGCGCGCATGGCTTTCGTTATGCACTCCGGCAACCGGGAGCCGTCACCTTCACCGGCGCCGGGCTTCTCGCCCGCCTCCCGGTCGCCATGATTGCTCTGGCGACGGTCCTGCTGGTCAGCAACGTTTCGGGTTCGTACGGATATGCGGGCCTGCTGAGTGCTTTGTTCGCTGTCACCGCAGCTTTGGTGAGCATCGGCACCAGTCGATGGGCGGACTCCGTCGGGCAGACGATCGTGCTGCGAGTACTCGGGGTACTGCACAGCGGCCTGATCGTCGCCTTCACCGCATCGATCGTCGTGGAAGCGCCCGTTGCATTGCAGATACTCCTCGTGGTCGCAGCGGGGGCTACCTCGCCCGCGATTGGTTCCTACGTACGTGCGCGCTGGGCTGGGTTACCGGGTGATCCGTCAATCGCGCGAACTGGCTTCGCGTGGGAGAGCATCCTCGATGAAGTCATCTTTACTATCGGACCGCTCCTGACCACGTACGTTGCTTTCACCTACGGTCTGGCCACCCCACTCTGGATCGCGGCCGGATGCGTCGCAGCGGGGTCTATCTGGCTATCAACTGCGCGCCGGACAACCCCTCCCATTGTGCCATCGGACACGGGTTCGCGTTCCCTCACTCGAGTTCTCCGCTCCCCCGGTCTTCGGCCCGTTGTCCTCTCCGGCCTCGGCCTCGGAGTTCTCTTTGGCTCACTCGACGTCGGAGTCGTAGCCTTCACCGCTGAGCAGGGCAACGGAGAGTTTGCCGGCATTGCACTCGCCTGCTTCGCGGCCGCATCGATGGTCGGAGGGATCCTCTATGGCATCCGCCCATGGCCCGGATCCCTTCTCAGACATACGCAAATCGCCGCCGCTGCAACAGCTGCGGTCATGCTCCTCGTGCCGTTCGTTCCCGGGAATGCCACCCTCGCCATCGCTGCCGCCGCTGCCGGCTTCTGCGTAGCCCCCACGTTGATTGGCCTGTTCACCCTTACCCGGGGCTTGGTGCCGGCCCGCAATGTGACCGAGGGCCTTACCTGGACAAACTCCGGACTCGCCACCGGCTTCGCCCTCGGATCGGCCGTCGCTGGGATCCTGGTCGACGCCTACGGACCGCGCTTCGGCCTGGGAACCGGGTTGGCCGGTGCCCTGTGTGCTGCGGCGGCCGTCCTGGTCAGAGCGGCCGCCATCCGTCGAAATGTCGATCTCCTGCCACAGGCACCGCGGCAAAACCCGCCGGCACCGGCATGGAACGACGACCCCGTCCCGGGGCCACATCCAGACGCCTAGGCACGATTTCCCCCGGCTACCTGCCCGGCGCAGCGGCACGCGGTAAGTTTCTGCCGTTGCGTATTGGGAGGTCACTCTGCAACCGTTGAGCCCGCGAGAGATTCAGGCACGCGTTCGCGCAGGCGCGTCGCCGGAAGTCGTCGCGTCGGAAACTGGTTGGCCACTAGACAAGGTCACCCGCTACGCAGAGCCGCCCCTGGGTGAGCGTGCCTACATGGCCGGGCAGGCCCGCGACGTCGAGATCTCGCGCTCTCGGGGCGGATCGACGCTGCATCAGTCCGTGTGCACACGTCTGTCGGTAGATCCTGAAGGGATGGATGTCACCTGGGATTCCTACCGCGCCGACGACGGCCGTTGGGTCGTCACGGCCTACCACGCACATCAAGGTGTGGGCACGTGGTACTACGAGGCCGTTGGTCGAACCGTGCACCCGGCAGACGCAT
>CALKMY010000063.1 GCA_938091275.1 Candidatus Nanopelagicales bacterium
TTGTCCATTCGACACGACTCCCTCGACCGCGGTTGCTTCATGCCGGGCGTGATCCTCGCGGCTCGCCGCGTCGGTGAACACCCGGGTGTCACGGTGGGGCTCGCCGACTACCTCGATCTGTAGGCGTCACCGCTGATGACCAAGGCGTGGGTGTGGCTCATCACGGCCGCGATGGTGATTGCCAGCATCGCCTACGCCGTGATTGCCGCCAGTCGAGCGTGGATCCTGTTGGTATCCAAAGATCCGTTGCAGATTGCTCTTGCCGTGGCGATCATTGTCATTCCGGTGATCGGACTGGCCCTCATCGTTCGTGAACTCTGGTTCGGCTGGCGCACGCGTCAGATGGGCCAGGTGCTGGCCGCCGAGAACGCCCTTCCCACCTACGACGGCGACCTCACGCCGTCCGGACGACCCACCAAGGCCGACGCCGACCGCAACTTCGAGCGGTACGCCCAGGAAGCTGAGGGCAACAGTGAGGACTGGCGAGCGTGGTTTCGATTGGCGGTGGCCTACGACGATGCACGGGATCGCAAGCGCGCCCGCGCGGCGATGCGCCAAGCATCGAACCTGTATGTCCGCTCGCTACGGAGCTAGGCCAGCACCGCGTAGGACCGCAGCCGTCGCTGCGGCGACGAGAATCACGACCAAGAAGGGGGCGCGCAGAGCCAGCGCGACGATGGCGGCTGCGAGTCCGGCGACACGGGCGTCGACCGTCACGGCGCTACCGGTGGAGAACGTCTGCACACCGACCAGCGCCGCCAGCAAAGCGATCGGCAGTATCGCCGTCAGCCGCTGCAACCGCGGGTTGTCCAGCACTCGCTCGGGGATGACGTACCCGGCGAGTTTCAGTAGGTAGGCCCCGAGGGAGCCGACGATCACGGCGGGCCAGATCATGCGCGCCTCCTGGCCATCAAGTGCTCGGCGACGAGTGCTACCAGCACCGCGGACAGGACGGGAAGCCCCGGACGCAGCACAGGAACAAGAGCAATCGCGACCGCTGCGCTCACCAGAGCCAGAGCGATCGTGCTCCGGTCGCGAAGGCGCGGCCACAGCAGCGCGATGAATCCGGCCGGCACCGCCGCGTCCAAGCCCAAGGTGCGCGGGTCATCGAGCGCTGCCGCCCCGAGGGCACCGATGAGCGTGCCCAGATTCCACAATACGTAGATGGCGATGCCAGTGGCCCAGAACGCATGCCGGGCCTGCGGCGAACCTTGCGGATAGCGAATAGCCATCGCGGTGGTTTCGTCGATGGTGAGCTGGGCTTGACCCATGGTGCGCCCGATCGATGGTCGGTGGGGCGTGGTCACGAAGGAGCGCAGACTCAACGCATACAAAGAGTTGCGCGCGCCCAGCAAGAGAGCAGTCACGACGGCGACAAGGGCGCCACCGCCCGTACCAAGAATCCCAACCAGGGCGAACTGCGAGGCTCCGGTGAACATTCCCAGACTCAGAAACTGCGTCTGCCACACGTCGAGACCGCTGGCGACGGAGATCGCGCCGAAGGACAACCCGTACGCCCCGGTGGCGACTCCGATGCCAACGGCGTTGACGGTGATGGGGCGCAGGGATTCGTCAGCGCTCAGAACGCACCTGCTGGCGTGAGCCCTTCGCGTGTGAGGATCGCGAATACGTCCTCGATCGCAGATCGGGCGGCGGGTATGTCGGCATCGACCGAATCCAACCGCAGCCGCCGAGCAAGAACATCATCGGTATCCAGGGCTCCCTCGTGCAAGATCGCGTGGGCGACATCGACGCGGGAGGCACTCGTGTGTTTGGCGATCGGCGCGAGGGCCGCCTGTGGTTCCGCGAACAGGGTCGAGAGTTCTCGAACGCGCGCTGCTTCCGCCCCGTAGCGCATCGTGAAGGGATCGGCGTCGAAGAATCCGGGGGAGCGATCAGGGGTGCCGGGTTGCGCGCCGACCAGGGCGATCGAGCGCGTGCGGCACGGCCGGTCGGTGATCATGTCGACCGCATCCTGAGCCATTCGCCGGTACGTCGTCAGTTTGCCACCGGTCACCGTGATCGATCCGGTGCTCGATCGAGACACCAGGTGCTTGCGCGAGACATCCGATGTTGTGTCGTCGGTGAGATCGTCAGGATCCTCCATCGAGACCAGTGGTCGGAGCCCGGCGAACGTGCCGAGCACATCGGCCGCGGTGAGCTCGGTTGCCAAGACTCGACTTACCTGGCGCAAGATCCAGGTGACCTCTTCTTCGGGCGCCTGGGGGACATCGTCGATGTGATCCACGCCGATATCGGTGATACCGGCGAGAACGGTGCCATCGGGTCGCGGCAGCAGGAAGCAGTAGCGGGCGTCCATGCCGGGAACAGGAATGGTCAGCGCCGCCCGCGGCGAGCCGAGTCGACGGGCGTCGAGAACGACGTGCGTTCCGCGCGAGGGGCGCACGTGGACGCGTGGGTCGAGTTCCTCGGCCCAGACACCGGTGGCGGTGATCACATGGCTGGCCGACACGTCAACGCTGGTGCCGGACACGAGGTCGTCTAGTCGAACGCCATGGGGGTGGATGTCCGTTGCCTCCACCTTGGTCAGAATCGATGCACCGAAGGAGGCGGCGGTGCGAGCCACGGCAACCACCAAGCGCGCGTCATCGTTCAATTGACCATCCCAGGCCATCACGCCGCCGCGCAGAGACTGCGCATCGATGCACGGTGCGAGCGAGCGCACCTTGTTCCGAGAGATCCAGTGCGCGGGGGGTAGAACGTGGGCGGGCGTTCGCGCGCCAGCGCGCAGAAGATCCCCGGCGAGGAAGCCGGCCCTGGTCACCGCCGCCGAGAGCATCGACGTGTCGGTCATCACCGGAACGATCTGCGGCAGCGCCCGAATGAGGTGCGGGGCGATTGTCGTCATCAAGTGACCTCGTTCGACGGCGCTTTCCCACGCCACGTCCGCGTGACCGGTGGCCAGGTACCGCAACCCTCCGTGCACGAGCTTGCTCGACCAGCGAGAGGTGCCGAAGGCCAGGTCCTCGCGTTCGACGAGGACCGTTCGCAGCCCACGGCTCGCAGCATCGAGCGCGATCCCGGTGCCGGTGATGCCACCGCCGATGACCACGACGTCCACCGTCGGGCCGCCTGTCGTTCCGGCTGTGTGGTCGTCTAGTAGCGCACTCCACTCCCGTTGACGGCGCTCCCGCGAGAGATCCGAGGACGGATCACCGATCGGCACGTACGTCGTCTCCACGTCACCTCCGGCAGTAAACGCTTTCACTATTTCCGACGCTACCCCCGGTGATCGGTGCCTGCATGGCAGGCTCCGTCCTGTGGATCACAGGGCACCGCTGGGGGCGTGGGGCGAGGCGCCGTCGGGACGTGTTCTCGACCCCAGAACCGAAGCGTTCGCTCGTGCACACCTGGGAGAGCCGCTCGGTGCCCCCGGCCCGAGCGAGACCGCCGGCAGAGGCGCTGGACAGACGGCTCACGACGACTCTGCCCTCACGCCCGAGCGGATGCGTGCGTTATTCCCGGGCCTGGAGTGGAGCCTCGAGGCGTCCATGCGGGCGCGGTTCTCGCGTGGCATGTCCTACCTGAACTTGATGAGTTGGCGGGCGGGGGAGGTGGCTCGGCTACCCGACGCCGTGGTGTTTCCGACGAGTCACGACCACGTTCTCGAGGTGCTCGCCGCGTGCTCGGCGCAGGGCATCGCGGTGGTGCCCGTGGGTGGCGGAACATCGGTCACCGGGGGCGTGGACACTCCCGACCTCGACACGGTGGTGGTGTGCTCGCTGGATCGCATGTCCGAGGTGCAGAACCTCGATGCCGAGTCCGGGATCGTCACCGTCCAGGCCGGTGCGACGGGCCCACAACTCGAGTCCTACCTAAATGAGCGCGGCTGGACCCTGGGCCACTTCCCGCAATCGTTCGAGCGAGCAACCATCGGTGGGTACATCGCGACTCGTTCATCCGGCCAATCCTCGAGCGGGTACGGACGGATCGAAGACCTTCTCGTGGGTGCCGAGGTGGCCACGCCGGTCGGGACACTGTCGGTGGGTAGCTATCCCGCATCCGCGACCGGCCCCGATCTGCGCCACGTGGTGTTGGGAAGTGAGGGTGCGCTGGGAATCGTCACCTCCGCCGACCTGCGCGTGCGAGCGTTCCCGACGTTTCGCGAGTACTCCGCTGCGATCGTGCCCGGGGATTTCTCTGCGGCCGCTAGTGTTGTTCGCGCGTTGACACGTTCACCGCTGCGACCCACGATCGTGCGGGCATCGGATGAAGCCGAAACGAAGGCGTTGTTGACGATGTCGGGACCCGGCGGTGTGCTGGGTGGGGCCTTCTCGATGTACGTGCGCATGCGTCGAGCCCTTCCGGGTTCGTTGATCATTGTCGGCTGGGAGTCCGAGTCGGCCACCACGCTGGCAGCCATGCGCGCCTTCGCCCGCGAGACCCTCGCCGACGCAGGCGCGGTATCCATCGGTGGGCGCCCTGGTCGCTCGTGGGTCGCGTCACGGTTCCTCGGTCCCTACCAGCGCGACGCGATGATGGACGCGGGATACCTAGTGGAGACCTTCGAGACCGTCGTGGTGTGGTCCGCGATTGACGACACCCACCACACGCTTGCGGAGGTTGTTCGCGCGGAGCTCGGCGACGACAGTTACGTCATGGCACACATCTCGCACAGTTACGAGGTCGGAGCCTCGCTGTATTTCACGGTCCTGGCCGGTGCGCGCAGCGACCCACGGGCATCGATGGATCGATGGCGGTCCGCGAAGGCCGCCATCATGGACGCGCTGGCCGAGTGCGGTGCCGCCGTCAGTCACCACCACGGCGTGGGGCGCGACCACCGCGACTTTCTGCCTGCAGCCATCGGCCCCGTTGGCGAGGACATCCTTCGTGCGATGAAGACAACCCTCGACCCCGGCTGGATCATGAACCCCGGCGCACTGGTGACCCGTTCGGATGGGCAGCGATGAGAGAGCACATGACGGCAACCGTCCGTGGCCTCGTCGTCTTCGGTGCCGTCTGGCAAGCATTGTGGTTCGCCGGAGATCCGGCGCTGCGCGGAACGGTGACCGCAGGGGTTCGCGATCTTGCATCACTACTCATCGCCGCGTCGATCATTGCCTGGTTGGCAACATGGGTGGCGCTGTTCGGTCCACGTCGAAGCCTGCTTGTTGCTCAGCGAATACAGATATCGGCCATGGCCGCTCTGGCTGTCTCCGGGTTGATCTTGACGGCGAATTCGGTCACCGGGGCGGACGGTTGGCTCGTCGGTGCCTCGATCGTCAACCTCGCGTCCGGTCTGGCCGGACTGATTCTCGCCCGCCAGGTGGCCGTCATCGTTATCACCACCATGGTCACTGTCGACGCGGTGCTCGTGTCGATTCTGGTGGTTTCAGGTCAGGCAGCGCAACCATGGTCGCTGGCGATGGTGTATCCGCTGTACGCGCTCACGCTTGGCCTTGCGTGTGCTGCGGCCCGAAACGGCTTGTTGCGGTCGGCCACGGATCGAGACGACTCGGCAGCCGAGCTTCGCAATCAACACCGCGCACGGGCAACGAGCGAATTTGCCGGCGCATCGATTGCCGCTGCGGAAACCCGGCTTCACGAAACGGTTCTCAATACCTTGACGGCTATCGAGCGGGGCGGCTTCGGCAGTGATGCCGACACCCAGAATCGCTTGCGCGAGCGGGCCGAGGAGTCAGCCGAAGTACTGACGTTGCTGTCCGAAGGGTCGATGGCGGGCCCGTCATGGACCGGGGACCTTCGTGTTGACCTGGCCGGTGCCATCGTCGACCTGGAAGCCACGGACGTGCAGGTGCACCTTGTCGGTGACCTGAGTCGAGACGTGGCTGGGGGAGAAATCGATGAGGCTGCGTTCACTGCTCTCGCGAGCGCTGTTCGAGAGTCGCTGATCAACGCGCATCGGCATGCGCACGCCACCTCGGTGACGGTGGAGGGGCGGGTAGTTCAGGAGTCGCAACAGGCGCGGTGGAGCGTTCGTGTCGACGACGACGGCTGTGGCCTGGGTGGATCCCCTGCGGGCTTTGGGGTGAGCAGCATCATCGGCGAGGGCATGGAGAGCGTCGGGGGTCGATCGACGGTGGGGAGTAATCCTCGAGGTGGAACGCGCGTGACGCTCGACGTGCCGATCACGGCGTCCGTTTCTGCACGATCGGCCAACTCGATGTCGCCGCTGCAGGCCGTGGGTGTGCCAATGGTGTCCGCGTTCACCCTCTTCACCGCGTATTCCGCCCTGGTGACGTGGAACTTCGCCCAGCGGCCCGACGTTAATGTTGTGGCTCTCGCCTTGTTCTTTTCCACGGCCGCCGTCTTGCTTCTCACCTCGAGGGAGCGGCGATACACATGGATGCCATCGTGGGCATGCGTCGCCGTGCTCGTCTTGGTGCCCGCCATGATGCTGGTGGAGGTCCAGGCCCAGGCCGTACGCAACCCGTTGGGGGATTGGACGTCCGAAGTCAGCGCGGTATTTCTGTTTGTGGTCGTGGCGACGGGTCCTCGATGGACGGGGCCGCTGGCCATCATCGCGTGGCTCATCGGGCAGGAAGGGCAGTTGATGGAACTCGCCAAACCGGGCACGTTCGTCATCGTTATCGCCATGGTGATGGGGTGGGGTCTTCGCCGGACGTATCGGCAGACGCAGTCGGACCGTCAGGAGGCGGGGGTGGAGCGCGCGGCCTTGGTGCGGATCCAAGACAAGTTGGCGAACGCGCAACAGCGATACGCCGATGTCGACACCGATGCGTTGAGCGAGATGCTTCGCGGTATCGCGCGAGGAGACATCGACCCAGAGGACGATGATGTGCGACGGACGTGTGCACGTAACGAGCGGATGCTGAGATCGGTGATGCGCCTTCGGCCCGAGTCCT
>CALKMY010000064.1 GCA_938091275.1 Candidatus Nanopelagicales bacterium
CATACCCCCGCACCCCGGACAGTCCAAACCCAAGAAGATTTGGCTCGGGCATCCGGGGTAGTGACCGGGAACGTTCGGGTCCACAGCGCGCAGGTAGAGGCCTGCCGCAAGGGCGGCAATTCCGGTGATGAGTACCGGCAGCATCCGACGGCGTCGCGGCCGCTCGTCGACCGCACCACGCGTCTGGTCATCGAGCGTCTCCATTCGTGGATCGTACGCCGTCGTCGGATTCGATAGGGGCCGTCGAGCCCTATGCCAGGGGGATTCTGATCCAGAAGGAAGAACCCACCCCTGGACTGCTGGTGACCGCAGCGGCGCCTCCCATACGTGAGGCGAGTCGATCGACAAGCGCGAGACCGAGTCCGGTGCCGACGGGCCGCACACCGCGATACCGCTCGTGCAGCGCACCCGGCTCGAAGGCGACAGCAAGGTCGTCCTCGCTCAAACCGGGGCCGCTGTCTCGAACCTCGATGACGGCGTACGAGCCATCGGCTATCGCAGAGTCCGTGTGGATCGCGAGATGAATCTGCGACCCCTGGGGAGAAACCCGCAGGGCGTTCTCCATCAGGTTGTCGATGATCTGCCGCAGGCGCATCGCATCAACGTGCACGTGGACGGGCCTCGCTGCTTCCGCAAGCGTCAAGGTGACGCCATCGCGATCGCATCGAGTTCGCCACACCTCTGCCGCCTCGGTGAGGATCTCCCGCACATCAACGTCGGCGGCGTTGACGTGAAAGTCTGCGGCACCCAATCGGGCGAGGTCGAGAAGGTCGTGGACGAGTCGGTCCAAACGACTCGCCTCGTGACCGATGGTCGCACCAACGCTCGTCAGTTCTTCGGGGTCGAGGATGTCGTCGTTAAGAGCTTCCGCGTAACCCCTGATCGCCGTGAGTGGCGTTCGCAATTCGTGAGAGACCGACAGCAGGAACTCCCGTTGGCGACCTTCGGACGTCGCGAGGGCGGCATTCAGCGCGTTCAGTGCCTCGGCGATATCCGCGACCTCCGCCGGCCCCCGCGGGGTGAGGCGCTCATCCCTCTCTCCGCCTGCCATGCGATGGGCGACGCCTTGGGCGTCGCGCAAAGGACGGGATAGCCGTCGCGCGACAACGTAGGCAATGCCAACGGAGATCACCAAGCCAAGTGCCAGAGCCGCTGCGATTCTTGCCAGGAATTTCGTGCCGAGCTCTCCGGCGACATCAACCGACTGCGTCAGGATCACTGCACCGCCGGTGACCGGACGACCCTCGATCAATATGCGACCTCCGAGGCCATCTTGACCGCGAGACGAGATCGGCTCACCGGCGAGGAGGGCGTTGAATTGATCATCGCTGATCCCCGATCCCTGCAACGCCGGCGGAAGACCGCCCTCGCGAGAGACCAGGTATCCGGTAACGCCCTCCCGACGCAAGATCCGCTCAAGCGGTCGTGCGATGAGTCGATCCGGTGGCCTGCGGCCATCGGATCGCTCCACGTACGCGGCGGTTAGATCCGCTAGTCGCTCGAGTGCTCCGGAGGCTTCCGCAACCGCCGCGCTGCGAACGAACGGCGCCACCGCGATACCGGCGACGACAACGGCAACGGTCGCGATCGACGTGATCAACAGGACAGTTCGCGTGACGATCCCCCACCGCTTTCGGGGCTGCATAGTCGGGGGGGGAGACGTCTTAGCCGACTCCTCACTCATCGCCGGACACTTCCGCGGAGTAGCCCACTCCGCGCACTGTTCGGATCGGACTGTTATCACCAAGTTTGGCCCGCAGTTGGGCCACGTGTACGTCGACGGTGCGGCTGCCCACCACGGACGCGTACCCCCACACTTCCGCGAGCAGTTGATCCCGACTGAACACCCGACCGGGCTCGGAAACCAGATGTGCGAGCAGATCGAATTCCGTCGCGGTCAAGTCGACGGGCTCGTCACCGACCCACACCCGACGACGTGCCGTGTCCATAGATACGGCTCCGACCGATACGGGTTCACTCGAACTCCGGCTCACCCGCGAACGCCGAACGACGGACTTGACGCGCGCAACCATCTCCCGGGGACTGAATGGCTTGGTCACGTAGTCGTCCGCCCCCAGTTCCAAACCAAGCACGCGATCGACTTCATCGTCTCGTGCGGTGCAGAAGATGACCGGTACCCAGTTATTTTCGGCGCGCAACTGTCGACAGACCTCGGTTCCATCCATACCGGGCAGGCCCACGTCGAGCACGATCGCGACCGGATGGCGAGTGCGGGCAGCTGTCAGTCCGCCGACACCGTCGAATTCGGCGTGCACACCGAACCCCTCACGGGTTAGGTAGAGGCGAAGGAGGTCCGATATCGGTTTCTCATCTTCGACGACAAGAACCAGCCCACGGTCGGTCATGTCCTAAGGGTGTCAGACGGACATGCAATTTCACGGTGTCGGCGGTTACGAAAAGGTACCCAGAAGGTTCGAGAACAGTGAAGATGCGCGGATAGCAGCAGATGGACTACTGATTCGCGGGTTTCGCAGCCTTGCCGTGCTTCCCGAGACCTACGGCCTGCATGACCTTTCCGACGATGGCGCCCAGGACAACCAGGCCAACGCTGATCCAGAACAAGGGCCAGTTACCCAGAATGATCGCGAGGGTGCCGAGGGTGAAGGCGAGCGTGACGATGACGACGGCCGTCCACGCAGCCGGCGTCGATCCGTGCGAGTCATGATCAGGCGCGATGTCATCCCCCGATCCGGGAGACGACGGACCAGGGCTCATCGATGCGGAAGAACTCATGTCGGTATCCAATCACTCGTACTCATCGCTCAGGTTCAGGCTCCGGCCGTTTCGCGGTACTGGTGTCGGTATCGCTCCCTCGGCCGCCTTCTTCGTCCACCGTCGGATCCAATCCGGCGTCGAGTGCCTCCCACGCATCGCGCGGTTGGGCACTCTTTCGCTCATAGCCCGCACCCAGGGTCGGCCACCGGTGACCGACGGCGGTAGTGAGCAGTCCGCCGACCAGCAACAGCAGACCCGCAACGATGGCAAGGACCGGCCACGCCGTCGAAACCGTCACCACGTTCTGACCGCCGCTTCCACCGACTCCCCCGGGGATCGGTGAGCCGACCGCCATCGATGACAGGAAGCGCACGGCTGATACACACAGCGCGATCCCCGCTATCGCGACAACCACGCCAACGATGCGTCGTAGCCACCCACGCGATCCGATGACGCCCGCCAAGCCGGCGAAACCGATGATCGGCGCCGCAGCCGCGATCGATACGACACTGGCGCCGGACACACCAAGGAGACCCACGGCTTGGACATCCGTCATCTCTGAAGACGTGGAATCTCCCAACAAAGACCTCTCCACGAGAACCCACGTCGCAGAAGCCGACCACCACGCCAGAGCGGATCCCACCAGCATCGAACTCAACCCCACGATGTAGCCGCGCCTATCGGCAAGAAAGGGGCGAACCGTCGAGGCCACCTAGTCCCCTGCGCTTGCGCCGGGCGCGTCGACGGGGGCCAACGATTGCGCGACATCCAGCGCCGCGAGCACCGCACCCGCCTTGTTCACGCATTCCTGGGCTTCCGCTTCAGGATCAGAATCAGCAACGATCCCGGCGCCCGCCTGAACGTGCGCCACTCCGTCTTGAATAACAGCCGTTCGAATCGCGATTGCCATATCCAGGTTCCCGCGAAAATCCACATAGCCGACCACGCCGCCATACAGACCACGTCGATCCGGCTCTAGTTCGTCGATGATCTCCATCGCCCTGACTTTGGGTGCACCACTGAGCGTGCCGGCAGGAAACGTGGCTCGCAAAGCGTCAAGGGCAGACGAATCGTCGTTTAATCGACCTACGACGGACGAAACGATGTGCATGACGTGCGAATAGCGCTCGATCTCCATGAACTCGGTCACGTCCACCGACCCTGGTTCACACACGCGACCTAGATCGTTTCGCGCGAGATCAACGAGCATGACGTGCTCCGCGCGCTCCTTGTGATCCGCGAGAAGGTCGAGCGCTAATGCGCGATCTTCCTGTGCGTCTCGTCCACGCTGGCGGGTACCGGCTATCGGATGCACGGTGCACTGGCGATCCTCCACCGTGACGAGCGCCTCGGGAGACGACCCGACCACATCGAAGGCACTGATGTCGCTCATCTGCCCGCCACCATCCTCGGTCGACTCCCTGGGCATCCGAATGAGATACATGTACGGGCTCGGATTCGAGGAACGCAGGACTCGGTAGACGTCAAGGGCGCGGGCCGTTATCGGAGTCGAGTAGCGCTGCGAAAGAACGATCTGAAAAGCATCTCCCTCACGAATGTATTTCTGGGCCCTGTCGACGGCCTCCCGATACTCCTCGTTCGTGGTGTGAGATCGAGTACTTCCGGTGCCTGCTGTTGGCACCGATGTCGCCTGGGAGACATTCACTCCGACGGGATTGGCCAGGGCGGCTTGCATCGCATCGAGCCGAGACATCGCGTCATGCCAGGCCTCGTCCACTCGCTCGTCGGTGGCATCGAAGTTGATCGCCGCCGCAATGAGGGTCACCGTGCCTCGAAAGTGATCGAGGACAGCAAGGTCGGTGGCCAGCAGAAAGGCCAGATCTGGAATATCCACCTCAGACGGGTTGTCGTCGGGCAACTTCTCGAACAAGCGCACTGCGTCATAGGCGAGGCAGCCGACAAAACCAGACGTGAATCGAGGGCCGCTCTCGTTGTGCTGCCCATGGGAGTCCGGGCTATCGGAGCTATCTGGGCTATCCGGGCCATTCGAGTTGCCCGAACTGTTCAGAATTGTCACGGAGTCGCGAAGAACTGACCATGCATCACCGGTGGTGGGCAGACCCACCGGCACCTTTCCCAACCAGTGTGCCTGTCCACCTTGCTCGGTCAACATTGCGGCCGCGCGAACTCCGACGAAGGAATAGCGAGACCACGAACGACCAGCCTCAGCTGATTCGAGAAGGAAAGTGCCAGCGCGGTCTGTGCAGAGGGTTTCGAAGAGTCCGATGGCCGTCAATCCATCGGCTAGGAGCGTTCGCGACACGGGGATAACCCGATGGGATGTCGCGCGTTCCCGAAAGTCCTCGAGGTTCGGCTCGCTCTTACCGAACATCGGCACCGCCGACATCGAAGCAACTGAGCTCACCCGTGTGGCACGCCGGCCCTTGCTGTTCAACCAGCAAGAGAACGGCATCACCGTCGCAATCGAGGCGCAACTGCATCACCTGCTGCAAGTTTCCCGACGTCTCACCCTTTACCCACAGCCCCTGTCGACTTCGGGAGAAGTACGTGGCGCGTCGCGTCGTCATGGTCGCGCGCAAGGCTTCTTCATTCATCCACGCAAGCATCAGAACCTGCCGCGACGTGGAGTCTTGGGCGATAGCGGGCACGAGACCCGCTGAATCGAATCGCACACGGGCGAGAACCTGGTCGGGAGACAGGGCCAGGAGGTCTCCTGCGTCGTCACCCATAGGAGACATTGTGCCGACGGACCGGCAGCCCTGCGTTATCGAGTGCCGATTTCACGTCGAGGATCGTGAGATGGCCGAAGTGAAAAACGCTTGCCGCCAGCACAGCGTCGGCTCCCGCCTCCACCGCACGAGGGAAATCGTCGACGACCCCCGCCCCACCGCTCGCAATCAGGGGAACGTCGACGTGGCGTCTGACGAGCCCGATGAGTTCGGTGTCGAATCCCTGGGTTGTCCCATCCGCGTCCATCGAATTCAGCAAGATCTCACCTGCACCGCGCTGCGCCGCCTCGTCGGCCCATGCGATCGCGTCCACTCCTGTGCCACGCCGACCGCCGTGGGTGGTTACCTCGAATCCACTCGGGGTCGTGACGTCGCCGACACATCGCCGCGCATCAACACTGAGAACAACGCACTGCGAACCAAAGCGCTCGCTTGCCTTGGTGATCAAAGACGGATCGGCGATCGCGGCCGTATTGACGCCGACCTTGTCCGCCCCCGCCCGCAAGAGACGATCGAAGTCCTCGACCGTTCGGACACCACCACCGACGGTGAGCGGAATGAAGACGCTCTCTGCGGTGCGTTGAACGACGTCGTACGTCGTTTCCCTGCTCGCCGATGATGCCGTGATGTCCAAGAAGACGAGCTCGTCGGCGCCCTGGTCTCCGTAGGCAGCGGCAAGCTCGACCGGATCTCCTGCATCGCGCAGGTCGACGAAGTTGACTCCCTTCACGACCCGACCGGCATCGACGTCGAGGCAAGGAATCACCCGAACGGCCAGACTCATGGTCGGGGTGGCCCCCACTCGTACGGGTCGTAACGCGCTTCCACCGCGGCGATGGCTTCCGCCAATGTAAAGGCTCCCTCGTACAGCGCGCGCCCGATGATCGCACCCTCGATGCCCTGCCCGGTCATGTCCGCGAGCGTGTGGAGGTCTTCGAGGCGACTGATCCCCCCGGACGCCACGATCGCAGCGTCGGTGGCCGAGCACACGTCGCGCAGAAGGTGGATATTGGGACCCTTCATCGTCCCGTCCTTATGAACATCAGTGACGACGTATCGGGAGCACCCTGCCGCATCAAGACGACCCAACGTCTCCCACAGATTGCCTCCTTCGGTCGTCCACCCTCGCGCGGCCAACGTGTGTCCGCGAACATCGAGCCCGACGGCTATCCGATCACCGTGCTCAGCGATCACCTGCTCCGTCCAGTCAGGATTCTCAAGCGCCGCGGTTCCAAGATTCACCCGGGTGCACCCCGTTGCCAGCGCCGCCGCCAGCGACGCATCGTCGCGGATTCCTCCGGACAGCTCTATCCGTACCTGACCTTTGAGTTCGTTGACCACCTCACCGATGGTGGTGGCATTGGATCCGCGCGAGAAAGCGGCGTCCAAATCGACCAGGTGGATCCACTCGGCTCCCTGTTCGACCCACGACCGAGCCGCGTCGATAGGGCGTCCGTAGACGGTCTCCGATCCGGCCTTTCCTTGAACGAGCCGTACGGCTTGACCATCGGCTACGTCGACAGCCGGGAGTAGTTGGAGAGCGGGTCCGGGTTTTTCGGCGTGTGTCACAACGCAAGCCTAGGTCACCCAGGCAACGCTCGATCGCATGCTTTCACCTCCCATCGCCCCCGCAGACGTGTCACCGTCGGCGATCAACGAAGGGAGGTAAGCCAATTCTCCAGAATGTAGGCACCGGCATCCCCGGACTTCTCCGGGTGGAATTGCGTTGCAACGAGAGGACCGTTCTCGACCGCTGCGACGAAGCGATCGGTGTACGTGCACCAGGAAGCCACCGGCGGCTTCATCGCCGAGCGACCATCGTCGGGAAAGTCCCATGAGACAACCCCGTATGAGTGAACGAAGTAGAAGCGCTCCGACTCCACGCCGGCGAAGAGAGTGGACCCCTCACCGACGTCAATGGTGTTCCAGCCCATGTGCGGGAGTACCGGCGCCGAGAGGCGCTCCACCGTCCCGGGCCATTGTCCGAGACCGGCGGTGCGCGTGCCGTGTTCGACTCCAGCGGAGAACAGGATTTGCAGACCCACGCAAATTCCAAGGACCGGTCGTCCTCCCGCGAGTCGGGCGTCGATGATGGACTCTCCGCGGACAGCAGTGAGCCCCGCCATGCAGGACGCGTACGCACCAACGCCTGGAACGACCAACGCGTCGCACGACGCAGCCGAAGTAGCGTCGCTGGTTATCTCGACGTTCGCGCCGACCCGCTCGAGGGCGCGTTGAACCGAGCGCAGATTTCCACTGCCGTAGTCCAGCACCACGACGGACGGCCTCAACGATGTGCTCATCGACGAGGTGCGTTCATCGGAAGAAGAAGTGTCCGGTGTCGGTCAGGACGCCGTGAGCGTGCCCTTGGTCGAGGGGACACCCACGACCCGGGAGTCGATTGCCACTGCATCGCGCAGGGAACGAGCAACCGATTTGAATTGCGCTTCCACGACGTGGTGGGCGTTACGCCCGCTGAGGACCTTGACGTGCAGCGTTATCTGGCTGGTCGCCACGATCGATTCCCAAATGTGACGGGTCAAGGTGGTGTCGTAGGACCCGATCAGTTCGACAAGGTCGGGTTCCTCGTGCACGAGGTAGGGGCGCCCCGACAAATCGACAGCGGACTGCACGAGGCATTCGTCCAAGGGCACCAGCGCATCTCCGTACCGGCGTAGGCCCGCCCGGTCACCGAGAGCCTCGTTGAGTGCTTGGCCGAGGGCCAATGACGTGTCCTCGACGGTGTGGTGTGCGTCCACTTCGAGGTCACCCTTGGTCCGCACGGTGAGATCGAGGCCACCGTGTTTGGCGAGTTGCGCGAGCATGTGGTCGAAAAAGGGGACGCCTGTCTCGATGGAACTCACTCCGGTTCCGTCGAGTTCTACCTCGACGAGAACCTCGCTCTCCTTCGTCGATCTCTCGACGCGGGCCTGCCTACTCATGTCGATCCACCATCTCCGTCAGACATCAGGTCACTGTCCACCACAACCTCATCCAAGGCCTCGATAAACCTAGCGTTCTCCTGCGGTGTTCCTACGGAGACCCGCAGCCACTGGTCGGGGCCGGTTTCTCGGATCAGGACACCTCGATCGACGAGTCCCTCCCACACGCGTCGCCGATCGCGGAATCGGCCGAAGAAACAGAAGTTGGCGTCACTGTCGGCCACCACAAATCCTCGAGACTCCAGGTCACGACGCATTCGATCCCGTTCGTCGCGAAGAAGCTGCAGATTCGACTGCAATTCCTCGACGAAAGTCAACGCAGTGCACGCGACCGACTGGGTGACGGCCGAGAGGTGGTACGGGAGTCGAACGACGCGCAACGCATCGATGACGCTCGGGTGGGCAGCCGCGTATCCCACACGGGCGCCCGCCATCGCGAACGCCTTGCTCATCGTCCTGGTCACGATCATGTTGGGATGATCGGCAAGGCCGGCCACGGAGCTCGGCTGACCCGGTCGACGGAACTCCGCGTAGGCCTCATCAACGACGAGCATTCCCCCCATACCTGCCGTGGCCCGTGCGAGAACAGCAATGTCGTCCGCGCTCACCGCGGTTCCGGTGGGATTGTTGGGTGAAGCCAGGAGCACGACCGAGGGTCGATGGTCCGAGATGGCGGCAATACTGGCTGCCATGTCGATTCGGAAATCGGCCGTCCGTGGGACGGACACCATCGTGGTGAAGGACTCTCGCGCGTATTCCGGATACATGGAATACGTCGGAGGAAACGAGAGCGCTACTCGCCCGGGTCCTCCGAAAGCGGCCATGATGTGGGACATCACTTCGTTTGATCCGTTGGCCACCCAGATGGACTCCACGCCGCACTCCGCGCTCGACTCCTGAGACAGATAGTCGGCGAGGGCCTGCCGCAACTCAAGGCACTCTCGGTCGGGATACCGGTTCAACGTCCGTGCAACGTCCGTGACGGACGCGCCCAGCGCCCGGGCCAACTCGGGCGAGGGTGCAAAAGGGTTCTCGTTGACGTTCAGTCGAACATCGACATCGAGTTGTGGCGCTCCGTAGGGCGTCAGGCCCCGCAAATCCTCCCGAACGGGCGGCTGAAACTCAGCCATCGTCGGCGTCGTGAAAACGAATGGTCACGGCGTCTCCGTGACCCGGCAGATCTTCGGCCTGCGCCAGGGCGACGACGTCGTCGGCAACGTCGGCCAGTGACGTGCGGTCGTACTCGATGACGTGGATACCGCGCAGGAACGTTTGCACGGATAGACCTGAGGAGTGGCGCGCAGCGCCCATCGTCGGAAGCACGTGATTGGACCCGGCGCAGTAGTCGCCGAGAGACACAGGCGCCCACGGGCCAACAAATATCGCGCCGGCGTTGCGCACCCGCATAGCGACCTGGCGAGGCTCGTCGGTGTGGATTTCCAGATGCTCAGCGGCGTACGCATCGACGACAGCCACACCCTGGTCGACGTCTCGAACCAGAATGATGGCGCTCTGCACACCGGTCAGAGCTTCAGTAATGCGCTCAACATGCTTGGTGCTGGCAACCTGCGCCGCGACTTCCCGTTCGACTTCGTTGGCCAGACGCTCACTCGAAGTGACGAGGACGGCTGCGGCGATCACATCGTGCTCGGCCTGACTGATGAGGTCTGCGGCCACGTACCGAGCGTCCGCTGAGTCGTCCGCCAGGATCGCCACCTCAGTCGGTCCAGCCTCGGAGTCGATCCCGATGATTCCTTGCAGTGCTCGCTTGGCAGCCGTGACGTAGATGTTTCCGGGTCCGGTCACGAGATCCACCGGCTCGCATGTGTCACCGTCGGGAAGGTCAATGCCGTAGGCCAACATTGCGACCGCCTGGGCGCCTCCTACCGCGTATATCTCCTCGACTCCCAGAAGCGCGCACGCGGCCAGCACCGTGGGGTGAGGCCACCCATCGCAGTCCTTTTGAGGAGGACTGACCACAGCGAGCGAGGGAACTCCCGCCTCCTGGGCAGGGACCACATTCATCACCACGCTGCTCGGATAGACGGCCCGCCCACCCGGTACATACAGGCCCACGCGAGATACCGGCAGCCAACGCTCGGTCACCGTGCCCCCGGGAACCACCTCGGTTTCCACATCCACGCGCCGTTGGTCCTGATGGACCCTCCGGGCGCGCTCGATAGACACTTCCAAGGCCCGCCGCACCGACGGATCGAGACCGGCCAACGCATCGGCGATCACCGAGGCGGGCACCCGTAATTGGTCAGGGCGGACTGAGTCGAAGCGTTCACACGCATCCAGAACCGCATCGGCACCCCTGGCCCGGACGTCGTCGAGCACCGGTCGGATCACATCGCCTGCATCCGTCAGATCCATCGCGGCGCGCGGGACAACCGACCGCGGGTCGGCCGACGAATCACGCAAGTCGATGAGACGCAACACCCTACGGAGTCTACGCTCGACGGATGGACGAGTCCCTGCCGCTCTTTCCTCTGACAACGGCGCTCGTGCCCGGGTTGGTCCTCCCACTTCACATATTCGAGCCTCGATACCGGCTGATGGTGGAGGAACTGCTCGACAAGCCAGAGGACGAACGGGAGTTCGGCATCGTTGCCTTCCGGGAATCTCACTCATTGGCGCCGAAGCAGTCCTCCCCCGGTGATGGGCCGGATGATGGCGCATCGCCAAGCGAGCCTTCGGCAGAGGACGCCGAGCTCTACCCGGTCGGTGTGAGCGCGGTGATTCGTCAAGCAGAACGCCGAGAAGATGGCCGCTACGACATTGTCACGATCGGATCCAGGCGTTTCCGAATCGATGATGTGGATCGTTCGGCTCCCCTCGTGCGCGCCTCGGTGACCTTCCTCCCGGAGCCAGAGATTGATTCCGATGATCCACACGTGATGGTGGCCGTCCAGGCGGCGATGCAGGCATTCGATAAGTACCGCTCCATTTTGGGCGGTCGGTTGGACGAAGCCGATGACAATGATGACGACGATCAGGTGCCTGCCGATCCATCTGTCCTGAGTTATTTGATTACCGCCGCCCTCGTTGTGGATGGGTCCACACGACAAAAACTGCTCGCGGCTCCCGATGCCATCGCACGTCTTCGCCTCGGCACACGCGTGCTTTCCTCAGAATCCGCCTTGATCTCCGC
>CALKMY010000065.1 GCA_938091275.1 Candidatus Nanopelagicales bacterium
GACTTCCCGCAGCCGGAAGGCCCAACAAGGACGAGGAATTCTCCCTGGGTTATCTCAAGGTCGAGGTGGGAGACGGCCGGGTCGGTAGACCCGGGGTAGACGAGCGAGACGTCGTCGAAACGCACAGGTTGACTCATGACAAGTCCTCTCACCGGCAGGAACGTGCCGGACGATCCGTTGTAAGAAGAAAGATGGTGCTGATGAAATTGTGGGCCGAGGGTATCGCGCAACGCGCGGTGGGGGAATCGTTGTGCACAAGAAGTCCACCACTTCCACGGTGACCGAATCCGGAATCGTGTAAGCGTTCACATGACAGGCGGCGATGCTGCTTGCCGTAGATGTCGGTCTTCTCCCCATTTGGCGTCGTCAATTTGCAGAATCGTGACCTGTTGCACGCTGACGTTTCACTGTTTCATGTTGCTTGCGGGCAGGACTCGGGTCACTATGCATACGTTTACGTCGGGGAGCTCCCTCGACGTTGTGTGAGGCAAGGAGAATCCATGACCGCAATCAAGCGGCGTCGTGGGATGGCGCTCCTCGCGGGTGGAGTGGCAGCGGGTTTGCTGCTCGCTGCATGCGGGGGAAGCGACGATTCTGCGAGCGACAGTGCCGGTGAGGAGACCGCAGCCGAGGAGACCACGGCTGAGGACACCGGAAGCGACGAAGAAGAAGAGGCGGCCGCCGACGACGGCGATGACGCCATGGGTGGGGCGTGCGACGCCTACGCCGACTACATGGGCAACGAAGGCGCCACGGTGAATGTCTTCACTTCGATCCTTCCCCCCGAGCAGCAACTGTTCGAAGAGTCCTGGGCAGAGTTCGAAGAGTGCACCGGCATCGACATTGTGTACGAGGCAAGCGACCAGTTCGAAGCGCAGCTTCCGACGCGTATCGCGGGCGGCAACGCTCCCGACATCGCCTGGATTCCGCAGCCCGGTCTGCTGGCCAAGCTCGTCGCTGACGGCGGACCCGTGCCGGCACCTGCGTCGACCGAAGCTCTGGTCGACGAGTACTGGAACCCTGCATGGAAGGGCTACGGCACTATCGACGGCACCTTCTACGCCGCCCCGTTGGGGTCGAACATGAAGTCCTTCGTGTGGTACTCACCCCAGGTCTTCGCGGACAACGGCTACACCGTTCCGACCACGTGGGACGAGCTGTGGGCCCTGTCAGATCAGATGGTTGCCGACGGCATCAAGCCCTGGTGTGGTGGCCTGGAGTCGGGTGGCGCCACCGGTTGGCCGGCCACTGACTGGCTGGAGCAGGTCATGCTGCGTCTGTACGGCGGCGACGTGTACGACCAGTGGGTCGCAGGCGATCTCGACTTCGCCTCGCCCGAGGTGGAAGCCGCGATGGACGTCATCGCTGGCTGGATGAAGAACCCCGAGTACGTCAATGGTGGCTACGGAGACGTGCAGACGATCGCACTGACACCGTTCCAGGATGCCGGTGCAGGCATTGTGACGGGCGAGTGCGGCATGCTGCAGCAGGCGTCCTTCTACGCCAACTTCTGGGGCAACTTCGATGAGAGCGCCACGGTCGGTCCCGACGGCACCGCCTACGCGTTCTACCTGCCGGAGATCAGCTCCGACTTCCCGCAGCCCGTTGTCGGCGGTGGCGAGTTCGTAGCGGCCTTCGCGGACCGTCCGGAAGTTCAGGCGGTGCAGACCTACATGGCCAGCCCGGAGTTCCATACGAGCAAGGCCTCGCTTGGTACCTGGGTCTCCGCGAACAGCGGCGTCCCGTTGGACACCTACGCGGCTGATTCCATCGATCAGCTGTCGGCGCAGTACCTGACCGACCCGAATGGCATCTTCCGCTTCGATGCCTCCGACCTCATGCCGGCCGCTGTCGGTGCGGGTGAGGAATGGGTCCAGATGACTGCATGGTTCGCCGAGGACAAGCCAACGGCTGAAGTCCTCGCCGACATCGACGCAGCGTGGCCGTCGTCATAGAAAGTTGACGACCACACTTCAGTGAACGGCTGACTGCCGGGGCCGGACGGGTATACCGTCCTAGAGCCCCGGCAGTCGGCGTTTATCGACCAGCAGGCTTCGGCGGAAGGGAGGTGTCGCGGGTGGAGGAGTTGCTCACCGGACTCGAAAAGTTGTGGTCTGGATTCCTGGGCGTCGCGGTTTTTGGATTGCTGATCGCGCTTCTCTTCTTCATCGGCTCGCGCCTTCGGGGCCGACTCAGTAGGCCGGCTGCGATTGTCATCTTCCTCGGCCCCGCCGTGATCTTGTTGATCATGGGCCTGATCGTGCCGGCCTTCCGGACCATCTGGGCCAGCACTCAAAACTCGTCGGGCAAAGAGTTTGTTGGCTGGGCGAACTACCAGTGGATCTTCGATTCACAGGTGGACATCATCGTCAACTCCGTTCTGTGGATCGTCATCACACCAATCGCCGCGACGGCGCTGGGATTGACACTCGCCCTGCTGTTGGACCGCATGCGTCGCGAAGCAATAGCCAAGTCGTTGATTTTCATGCCGATGGCGATCTCTTTCGTCGGCGCATCCATCATCTGGAGTCTGGTGTACGAGTACCGGGCTCCTGATAAGCCTCAGGTGGGGCTGCTCAGCCAGATTGTCATGTGGTTGGGCGTCGATGACCCGCCGAAATGGTTGCTGTGGCAACCCTTCAACAACTACCTGCTCATGGTCATCATGGTGTGGATTCAAGTGGGCTTCGCCATGGTGGTGCTCTCCGCTGCAATCAAGGCCATCCCGGGTGACGTCGTCGAGGCCGCAGAGCTCGATGGCGCGACCGGCTGGAGGCTCTTCTCGAAAGTCACCATCCCGATGATCCGGGCGACGTTGATCGTCGTGGTCACCACGATCATGTTTGCGGTTCTGAAGATCTTCGACATCGTCCGCGTGATGACGAACGGCAACTACGGAACCCAAATCGTTGCCAATGAGATGTACGCGCAGGCCTTCGTTCAATTCGACATAGGCAGAGGAAGCGCGTTGGCAGTGGTGCTGTTCGTTGCAGTTATCCCGCTGATCATCTTCAACGTCGTTCAACTGAGGAAGGACCGGGCCACACGATGAGCGTCGAAGCACAGGAGATACCTCGTCTGCCTGAGGTTGATCCTCTCGAGAAAGAGTCGATTCCGCAGGCTGCCCGCCGGAAGTTGAGCAGCCCCTGGGCGTCCTTCGTTGTCATACTCCTGACCTTCGTTTGGACCATTCCCACTCTGGGACTACTCATCACCTCACTCCGACCGGCCGCGGATGCTCAGAACTCCGGCTGGTGGACGTTTTTCACCAACCCGGCTGTTACCTGGAGCAACTACTCGGAAGTCATTACGGGTGGTTCGACCATTCCGAGTGGCATCACGCCGTACTTCTTCAACTCCTTCGCGATCGCTATCCCGGCCGCAATATTTCCGCTGACCATCGCCTGCATGGCCGCCTACGCGCTGGCCTGGGTGCGCTTCAAGTGGTCGACGGTCGTGTTCTTCACGATTTTTGCCCTCCAGGTGATTCCCCTGCAGATGTCTCTACTTCCGCTGCTGCAGATGTTCAACCTCGGCTGGAACATCGGTCCGATCCCGATTTTCCCGGATTTGAATCGACCCGGGTCGGAACAGTCGCTTCTGGCAGGCACGTATATCCCCTTATGGATTGCACACACCATGTTCGCCCTGCCGCTGGCGACCTTCTTGATTCACAACTTCATCGCCCAGCTGCCGCGGGACTTGATGGAAGCGGCGCGAGTCGATGGCGCCAGTCACTTTCTGATCTTCCGCAAGATCGTCCTGCCGTTGTCCGTGCCGGCCATCGCTTCTTTCGCCATCTTCCAGTTCTTGTGGGTGTGGAACGATCTTCTGGTGGCGTTGACCTTCGCCGG
>CALKMY010000066.1 GCA_938091275.1 Candidatus Nanopelagicales bacterium
TGACCCTTGAGGTGGTTCCTCACTTCCTCGGATCCGTAGACGCTCGATCGATCGATGTCGGCCTGGCCGGCACGGTTATGCGATTTCTGCCTCCGGTCGCCGGACTCACTCACGGCGACGTGATGTTCGATGGTGATCGCGCTGCCCGCCGGCGTCCGATGGCAACGTTGATCGAAGCGATGCGTGATGTGGGCATGGAGGTCGACGACGCCGGCACGGGAACGCTCCCGTTCCTCGTCCATGGTCGAGGTGCGATTCCCGGCGGAGAGGTGGTCGTCGACGCCTCTCGCTCCAGCCAATTCGTTACAGCTCTGCTGCTGTCGGCCGCCCGCTTCGACGCCGGTGCCACGATTCATCACGTGGGGCCGGCCGTGCCCAGCACTCCGCACATCGACATGACGGTGCGCATGTTGGGCAGTCACGGCGTCAAGGTTCGCCAGAGTGCGGATGCACCGGTCGTTGGTCACTCCCGATTCACCTGGCATGTCGATCCGCAAGAAATTCGGGCTCACAATTGGACGATCGAGCCGGATCTTTCCAACACGCTGCCCTTCATCGCGGCAGCGATCGTCACCGGTGGTCGCATGCATGTTCGTAATTGGCCACAGGAGTCATTCCAGCCCGCCACCGAGGTTCTCGAGGTGCTCGGTGCCTTCGGCGCGCGGGTGACGCGAGATTCCGCGGGACTGATCGTGGAGGGGCCATCGGAGAGCGAGGGGATCCGCGGGATAGACGTCGACCTCTCGGCCATCGGTGAGACCGCCCCCACGATGGCTGCGATTGCCGTCTTCGCTCGCTCGGCCAGCACGTTGCGGGGCATCGGCCACATCCGGGGCCACGAGACTGACCGTCTCGCCGCATTGGAAACCGAAATCACCGGATTGGGCGGCTCGATCACCCAAACGAGCGACGGCCTGCGCATCGAGCCGTCCACCCTCCGCGCGGGCACTTTTCACACCTACGACGACCACCGCATGGCCACCACCGCCGCCATCATCGGCGCCCGGGTGGAAGGAATCGACGTGGAGAACATCGACACCACTGCCAAGACGCTGCCGGATTTCGCCAACCTGTGGTCCGCGGTCATCACGTGACGGATCAGCGGTGAATCGCAACGAACGGCTCGACGAAGACGACGTTCGTGTTCGTCCCGGTCGCTCCAAGAGTCGGCCCCGCACCAAGGACCGACCCGACCACTCCCAGGCACAATCGGCAACGGTCGTTACCGTCGACAGAGGACGCTTCACCATCATCGACGCCTCCGGTGCCCGTCACTATGCGGTGAAGGCCCGGGAGTTGGGCCGTAAGGGAATCGTCGTAGGCGACCTCATCGACGTCGTCGGTATGGATGACTCGACCGTCGTTCATCGAGACGGTCGAGAAAATTTCGCGCGCATCGTTCGTCGCCTGCCCCGCGAGACAACGCTCCGTCGCACTGCAGACGATGCTGACCCGGTCGAGCGCGTGATCGTGGCCAACGCGGATCAACTCGCCGTCGTTGTCGCGAGCACCAACCCGCAGCCGCGTACCGGCTTGATCGATCGAGCGCTGATCGCCGCTTTCGACGCCGGCATCACTCCCCTACTGATCGTCACCAAGACGGACCTGGCCCCCGCGACGGAGTTGACGGCGCTGTATGAGCCGCTCGGTCTTCCCGTCGTGGAAGTCGCGCACAAGAAAGTCACGACACACATTCGCGGCCTGTTCGCCGGCCATCAGACGGTGCTGATCGGTCACTCGGGTGTGGGCAAATCGACCCTGGTGAACGCGCTGGTGCCGGATGCCGAGCGGACCACGGGAGGCGTGAACGAGGTGACCGGAAAGGGACGACACACGTCGACAAGTGTCGTGGCGCTGCCGTTCACCGATCACGGCTTGATCATCGACACTCCTGGAATCCGTTCCTTCGGACTCGCACATGTCGATCTCGACCGAGTCATCCATGCTTTTCTGGATCTACGCGCCGCGTCGGACAACTGCCCACGCGGATGCTCGCACGACGAGGAGCACTGCGCCCTGGACACCGATCCCGACGTGAACCCAGCGCGGGTGAGCTCTCTACGACGGGTCTTGCGCAGCCGAGCGGAGGGCGAGAGTCGCAGCTAGGGCTCGACGAACTGACCCGGTGAGGTGTTCTCGATGATCGCCTCCCACACCGATGCCGAGCCTGAGTGGCCGGTGAGGATCGTGAACCACACCAGCACTGCACTGGCGAGCACCACAAGCCCTCCCAGAACGAGCAGCCACCATGGCCGCGTTCGATTTCGCGGCACGCCGCGCGCAAACAGCCAGTAGATGGTCCACAAGACGAAGAAGACGGTCGCGATGACCGGTAGCACGTGCCCGTAGTCATGGTGCGGATCGGGATAACCGACGCGTGAGGCGAGTTGGCTTCCACTGAATCGACTCACCCACGACGCCGCCACGGCAACGGCGCCGATGATGGTCGTAGCTAATCCGAGCCGGTGCACCCACGATCGCCGAAGGACAACCGCGATCGCCCCGAGAGCAGCGAGAGGTAGGAGCACCACGACGGCATGGACGACGAGGCTGTGGGTGGGAAGCCCGAACACCGTGTCCAGCGGATTCGTCACCTGTAAATGCTAGGGGCTCGCGGCGACTGTGACACGAACCTCGCGGATCTCGCAACCTCGCGATTCCGGCACCAGAGTCCGTGCCCTAGATTGCCCACCCATGGACGATCTCTCTTTGGCCTTGTCATTGGCTGACGCGGCCGACGCGATCGCCATGGACCGCTTTCTGGCGAGCGATCTCGTCGTGGAGACCAAGCCGGACATGACTCCGGTCAGTGACGCAGATCGAGCGGTTGAGGCGGAGTTGCGACGAATTCTAGACCGCGATCGCCCCACGGATGCCATTCTCGGTGAGGAGTTCGGTGCCCGAGAGGACAGACTGGACTCGACGCGGGAATGGATCATCGATCCCATCGACGGCACGAAGTCCTACGTGCGCGGTGTCCCCATCTGGGCAACGCTGATCGCCGTTCGTGAGGGCGACCAGATCGCCACCGGCGTCGTGTCTGCACCGGCGCTCGGCAGGCGTTGGTGGGCCACCCGTGGCTCCGGAGCTTTCACGTCATCGCAGCACGTCTCGTCATCGCAGCACAACGCATCGTCACAGGACCGCGCGCGGGGTCCACTGTCCGCGAGTCGGGTGTCACAGCTCGGTGATGCCTCGTTCGGCTTCTCCGATGGCATCGGGTGGGATCGTGGAGTTCTCGACAGGCTTCTGGACGCTACATGGCGTCAACGCGGTTACGGCGACTTCTGGTCGCACATGTTGGTGGCCGAGGGCGCCATCGATATCGCCGCGGAGCCGGAGTTGAAGGTGCACGACGTGGCAGCGCTAGTCCCCATCATCGAGGAAAGTGGCGCTCGCGCGACAACCTTCGCCGGCGATGCAGTGCGATGGGACGACCCCACGGTCGAATTCTCGACGGTGACCACCAACGGTCACCTGCACGATGCAGTGCTCGACCTGATGCGCTCCTGACGTCGAACTATTGGCCTACCGAGCGCCCGACAGGAATGTCATTCGTCACCGCGGGTGTACATGCAGGGGCATGCCACCGCTCGGACGAATAGTGACCAGCGGCTCTCCCGGTGGAAGACTCTGACCTTCGGGGAACTCCACCCGGAACCGTCGGCCTAGCTCGGAGATCACCATCACCGCTTCCACGTACGAGAAGTCGCGGCCGATACACAGGCGCGGTCCCGCGCCGAACGGAATGTGGGTGAAGCGGGGAACGTCCGAGGCGAACCTCGATGGATCGAAGACTTCGGGGTTGTCCCACAGATCCGGGTGACGGTGCAGCAGCCACGGACTCACGATGATCAGAGCGCCCGCCGGGATCTCGACTCCGTCGATGCGATCGCTGGATCCGGCGGACCGGGTGATCAACCACGCCGGGGGGTACAGGCGCAAGGTCTCTTCCACGACGGCCCGGGAGTACGTCAGGTGGGGAAAATCGCTATACGCGATAGCCCGCGAAGGAGCCACAGCTTCGGCCTCGCTCGCCACCGCATCGGCAACCGTCGGATGCTCCGCCAGCAGACCCCAGGCCCACCCCAAAGCGCTCGCCACGGTTTCGTGGCCGGCGACGATGAAGGTGACCAATTGATCGCGGATTTCTTCAACGCTGAGCACTTGGTCGTTTTCGTCACGAACCGATAGCAGCATTCCGAGGAGGTCGGCTCCCGGATCACTCGACCGCGCGGACATCATCGTCGACACCGCTGCGTCCAGCCGGGCGACCGACCGCTTGAGGACGCGATTGGCGGGAGTGGGAAGCCACGATGGTGGCGTTATCGGAACGCGGGCCCGGGCGATGACAACGTCAAGGGCCTCGAGAGTCGCCGCGGCGATCTCTGCTGATTGGCCGGTGAGGTCCGTACTCATCAGCGACCCGGCGACGACTTCGAGCGCTGCGTTCATCATGAAGGCATCGGCGTCGATCACCGTACGTTCGTCTATTCCTTTCCATTCGCGAGCGATCCGCGCGGTCGCCTCGGCGACGTGCGAACCGAGGTCGGCCAACGCATCGTGGTGAAAGGCCGGTTGCAGTACTCGTCGTTGGGCGCGCCACGTCGGGCCGTCCGATGTCAGGAGCCCATCCCCCGTGACCAACGACAACGCGCGGTACTGGATGGTCGACTTGCCGTAGTTGCGAGCGTTGTCGACGAGCACGCGGCGTACGCCCTCAGGGCTATTGACCAGATAGGTCGGGGGCCGCGGGATGGGGAACTGAACGACGTCGCCGTGTTGCCGCCACACCTCGTTCAGATAACTCAGCGGATTGCGTCGAATAGCGCCCATGGAACGCACCATCGATTGCCCCAGAGGGCCGGGGGCAGTGACAGGCGTTCGGAAGTAGTGGGTGGGCGTCTTGGTCACGACGTCAGAATCTGGTTCTCCTCGACCAGTAGGCGCACCCGCGCCGACACGTGGTCGAGCGAGTCTTGAGCTACCGCCTTGCCGATGTCCGTCGCGTAGGCCGCCTCGAAATCCTCGCGTGAGTCGAACCACAACTCCGCGACGCCATCCACGTCCTCGGCATCAGCGACCAGGTTGAAGCGAATTTCGCGCACCTTGGGTAACTCGCGCGCACGGGGTGCGTGTTCCTCCAGCCACCAGTGCGCGAACTCCTCCGAGGACATGTCCGATCGCTTTGTCAACAAAATCATTGCCTTGAACACCGTTACTACTCCTGCCGCTTAGGGTTTGCGAACGCGGGCGCCGGGACGCCCTCCGCAGGACAATGCCAGAGCGATGACGATCTCGTCCGCGTGGGGCGCATCGGGAATGGCGATGTCGACAGCGTCCATGTCGTCGAACACCCATCGGTCATCCTTGTTCCCTATAGGCATCGTGATGGGCGCACCGGGGCCACCCAACTTCTTCGTGCCAGGGATGATGTCGGCTCCTCCCCCGATCGCTGCTCGCACTGGAGCACCGAAACGCGGGTGCAGGATGGCGGCACTGTGTTCTCTGTCGCCGTCCACACCGACGATGGCGCCCTTGCCGTAGCCCCGCACGTCGGCTCCGGTGAGACCGACCGACTGCAGTGCGGCGATGCATTTGTCGATGAGGAGTTGCGCGGATTCCGCCCCGAGCGCTTCGAGTGCGTCGAGGTCGTCGACGCGACCCCGCTCGGCGAGCGGATTCTCGACAACGACGGCACTGGTCGCCACTACCGTCGCGGGGCTGATGTCCGCGCCGGCCTCCCGGTGCGTTTCGTGAATTCCTGTGTGGATCGAGCGGATCTTCATCCCGCAACCTCCTGAACATCGAGTGTCGGTTTATACAACGTCGTGCGTTCGATTAAGCGACGACCGACCTGCTGCAACGGCGCATGGAGATCGTCTGGGTCGAGCCCTTGCCCGTGAGCAGCACCCGCGGCACGGGAAATGTTCTCGTCCATCAAGGTGCCACCGACGTCGTTGACTCCCCCCTGCAGCAGCTGCAGCACTCCGGGGATACCCAACTTGACCCAGGAGGCCTGCACGTTGTCGATGGAGCCACGGTAGGCGATCCGTCCGATGGCGTGCATCAAGACAACTTCTCGCCACGTCGGCCCGCGACGAGCTGCGCGTTTCAAGTAGACCGGCGACGCCATGTGCACGAAGGGCAGCGGGATGAATTCCGTGAAACCACCCGTGCGGTCGTTGAGATCTCGCGTTGCCAGGATGTGGGCAATCCAGTGTTCGGGGTGTTCGACGCTTCCGAACATGATCGTGACGTTCGACCGCAACCCGAGCGAATGCGCCGTTTCGTGGACCATCAACCACTCGTCCGTCGTCACCTTGTCCGGACACAAGACCGCCCGCACGTCGTCGTGCAGGATCTCCGCGGCCGTCCCCGGCAGCGATGCCAGTCCTGCGTCCTTCATCCGCGATAGGTAGGACTCGAGGGGCTCACCGAGTCGGCGTGAGCCTTCCAGGACTTCGAGCGCCGTGAATCCGTGCACGTGCATGGTCGGGACGGCTTCCTTCACCAACTTCGTCACCCGCACGTAGTAATCGCCATCGAAGTCTGGGTGAATTCCGCCTTGGAGACACACCTCGGTGGCCCCGCGGGACGCTGCCTCCTCAACTCGGGCAACGATTTCTTCGTCATCGAGAAGGTACGGGCGTCCACGCAGGTTCAACGACAGCGGACCCTTGGAGAAACCGCAGAAGGTGCACTTGTAGGTGCAGACATTCGTGTAGTTGATGTTGCGGTTACGGACGAAGGTGACGGTGTCGCCATTGGCGTTCGCTCTCAGTTCGTCCGCGAGTTCGGCTATCGCCGGCACCTCGCGACCCCGGGCCGCAAACAAGATCGCGAGTTGGTCGGCCTCGACGCGTTGCCCTGAGCAGACCCCGTCGAGGACTTCGCGGACGGCGCCGCCAATGGAGACGTGCTGCGGAATGAGCGTGGTCGGTGTCCGGTCCGCTCCCGAGTACCAGGCGCTGGACCGGCGTCCGATCTGAACCACTTCGGCTCCCGTTCCGACGTTCACGGCGTCGGCGTAGGTCTCCGGGAACACCGACCCGGGGTCGTCCCGGGCCAAGCCCTCGGCGTCACTTCGATCCAGGACGGCGAAGTGCAGACCTTCGTCCAACCACCGATGGGCGTCGCGCGCGTACTCGGGATAAATGGTGAGCCGGGGTGCCAACTCGAGTCCGCGCGACGCTGCCGCATCACCCAAAGCATCCAGAGCCGGCCACGGGCGTTCAGGGTTCACGTGGTCCGCCGTTACCGGTGAGACTCCCCCGAAATCGTCAATACCCGCGTCGAGAAGCGCTCCGATGT
>CALKMY010000067.1 GCA_938091275.1 Candidatus Nanopelagicales bacterium
TAGACGCGGCGGAAGATCAGCGCCCGCTTGACTTCCTGAATCGCCTTGGTGACCTCGATGCCGCGGGGACAAGCATCGGTGCAGTTGAAGGTGGTGCGACAGCGCCACACCCCCTCTTTGTCGTTCAGGACTTCGAGGCGCTGCTCGAAGCCTGAATCTCGACTGTCGAAGATGAAGCGGTGTGCTGCAACGATCGCGGCCGGCCCGAAGTACTGATCGTCGGTCCAGTAGACGGGGCACGAGGTGGTGCATGCAGCACACAGGATGCACTTGGTGGTGTCATCGAAGCGCGCTCTGTCCTCGGCCGACTGCAGGCGTTCGCGACTCGGCTCGTGGCCTTCGGGGATGAGGAAGGGAAGTACCTGGCGGTAGGCCGCGAAGAACGGCTCCATGTCGACGATCAAGTCCTTTTCGACCGAAAGGCCCTTGATGGCTTCGACGGTGATGGGCTTGTCCGTGTCCAGATCCTTGACCAGTGTCTTGCACGCGAGCCGGTTGCGGCCGTTGATGCGCATCGCGTCGGAGCCGCAGATCCCGTGACCGCACGAGCGGCGGAAACTCAACGTGCCGTCGAGTTCCCCTTTGATTTTCTCCAGAGCCGTGAGAACCCTGTCCGTGGGGAACAGTGCGACGGTGTAGTCCTCCCAGTGTGGCTCTGAGTCGTGCTCGGGGAGAAAGCGGCGAATACGGAAGGTGACGTCGGTGGCGACCGGTACGTCCGCCTCCGGCGGCGCTGTTTCCTCGATGACTGCGGCCATCAGTACTTGCGTTCCATCGGCTCGTACCGGGTCATCGTCACCGGCTTGTAGTCCAGGCGCACGTAGTCCTCGCCGCTGACGTCTTCGGACTTATACGCCATTGTGTGGCGCATGAAGTTCACGTCGTCACGATTCGGGTAATCCTCGCGAGCGTGACCTCCGCGGGATTCCTTGCGCTCCAGGGCGCTGACGACGGTGACCTCGGCGAGATCGAGGAGGAAGCCGAGCTCGATCGCCTCGATGAGGTCGGTGTTGTAGCGCGTCCCCTTGTCCTGGATGGACACGTTCGCGTAGCGAGCCTTGAGCTCTTGGACGTCGCTGAGGGCTTGCTTCAAGGTGGCCTCGGTGCGGTACACCTGCGCATTCATGTCCATCGTGTCCTGCATGTCCTTGCGCAGTACAGCTGTGCGCTCACTGCCCGAGGCTGAGCGAAGACGTTCCACCAGCGCGATGGTTGACCCCTGGGGATCGTCGGGGAGTTCGGCATGCTCGACGGAGTTCGCGTACTCGGCGGCCGCGATGCCGGCGCGTCGACCGAACACGTTGATGTCGAGTAGCGAGTTGGTACCCAGGCGGTTGGCCCCGTGCACCGACACGCAGGCCACCTCGCCGGCGGCGTACAAGCCGGGGACGACGTGTTCGTTGTCTCGAAGAACCTCGGTGTCGACGTTCGTGGGAACGCCACCCATCGCGTAGTGGGCGGTCGGGAAGACCGGCACGAGTTCGGTGATCGGATCGACGCCGAGGTAGGTGCGGGAGAACTCGGTGATGTCGGGCAGTTTGGATTCCACCTGCTCGGCAGGCAGGTGGGTGAGATCGAGGTAGACGTAATCCTTGTTCGGGCCGGCCCCGCGTCCTTCGCGCACCTCCTGCACCATCGCCCGTGCGACCATGTCCCGGGGGGCGAGGTCCTTGATGGTGGGTGCGTAGCGCTCCATGAAACGTTCACCGGAAGCGTTGCGCAGGATTCCACCTTCGCCGCGCGCACCCTCGGTCAGGAGAACACCGAGGCCGGCGAGGCCCGTGGGATGGAATTGGTAGAACTCCATGTCTTCCAGCGGCAGCCCGTTGCGCCAGATGATGCCCATCCCGTCACCGGTGAGTGTGTGGGCGTTGGAGGTCGTCTTCCAGACCTTCCCGTAGCCACCGGTGGCGAAGACCACGGACTTCGCTCGGAAGACGTGGATCTCGCCGGTCGCCAGTTCGTAGGCGACCGCGCCAGCGGCGACCGGCTCGCCGGAATCTTCATTGAAGACGATGTCGAGCACGTAGAACTCGTTGAAGAACTCCACGCCCTCCTTGATGCAGTTTTGGTAGAGGGTCTGCAAGATCATGTGGCCGGTGCGGTCGGCCGCGTAGCACGAGCGGCGAACGGCGGCCTCACCGTGGTTGCGAGTATGACCGCCGAACCGACGCTGGTCGATGCGCCCTTCCGGCGTCCGGTTGAACGGCAGACCCATCTTCTCCAGATCCAGGACAGCATCGATTGCTTCCTTGCACATGATCTCGGCCGCGTCCTGGTCGACCAGGTAATCGCCACCCTTGATGGTGTCAAAGGTGTGCCACTCCCAGTTGTCTTCCTCGACGTTAGCGAGGGCTGCGCACATACCGCCTTGCGCCGCGCCTGTGTGCGAGCGCGTCGGGTAGAGCTTGGTCAGCACCGCTGTCTTGGCTCGGGTGCTCGACTCCAAGGCGGCACGCATACCGGCGCCCCCGGCGCCGACGATGATGACGTCGAAGATGTGGGTCTGCATGGTGCTGTGATTCCTCCCGTTAACCGATGTTCGGGTCGAAGGTGAAGATGACGAGTGTCCCGAGAAGAATGATGAAGGCGGCTGAGACGTACAGCAGCATCTTGAGCCAGAAGCGCGTCTGGTCGCGTTCAGCGTAATCATTGATGATGGTGCGCATGCCGTTCGTGCCATGAAGCATGGCCAGCCACAACATGATCAAGTCCCAGGATTGCCAGAAGGGGCTCGCCCACCGGCCGGCGACAAAGGCGAAGTTGATGCGCTGGACGCCGCCGTCGAGCATGTTCATGATGAACAGGTGGCCGAGGACGAGGAAGACCAGCACCAGGCCTGAGATGCGCATGAACAGCCAGGAGTACAACTCGAAGTTGCTCCGTTGTCCGGTGCGACCCCGACCCTGTGGTGAGCGGGGAGTCTCGATCGTTGGCGCGGTCATGGTGTGCTCCCGAAGAGGGCTTCCACGGTATGGGTCAACATTCGGTAAGTGCCCGGGATCATTACGACCAGCCAGATGCCGGCGATCACCCAGGTCATCGCGCGTTGGTAGCGAGGCCCTCGGGACCAGAAGTCGACGAGGATGACTCGTATGCCGTTGAGAGCGTGGTAGAGCACCGCTCCCACGAGGCCGACTTCGAGCAGGGCCACGATCGGGGTCTTGTAGGTCGCGATGACGAGGTCGTAGGCCTCGGG
>CALKMY010000068.1 GCA_938091275.1 Candidatus Nanopelagicales bacterium
CGTCCAGCACTGCTGTCGAAAGCTTCTCTCCCCCACCACGAGCGTTTGATCGATGGCATACGCATCAGCATCCACCGACATGGCGATCGACCACGCGAGTTTCTGTCGAACAGCCGGTGGGGCGGCATTCATGTAGCGCCCGAGCATGTTCGACACCCCCGCCTGTTCGGCGATGCTCGGCAAGGCCTCATCGATGTGCTCGTGGGTCATACCCAACAGTCCCCCGACAATGAAAATGTTCTGCCGCACGGTGTAGAACCGCTGCAAGGCGCGCGCCACCTCGATCATCGGAACGATGCGGCGTCCTCGACGCACCTGACCCTCATCTGGTCGGAGCGTTCCGGCGGCGAGTCGAAGAAGAGCCTGCCGGCCCGGCCCCTTAGGCCCGATGATCGCTACCGACTCACCGGGTTGAATGGAAAACGAGACGTTGCGGAGAACCTCTAATTCCTCGCGTCGCACCTCACCCGCGATGCGGCGAAGTCGCTGACGCCGGCCGGCACCCTTGCGGCGACGCCGGCGAGGCATTCGCATGGTCACGCTGTCGAATTCGACGACGGCATCCAGGTCCGCAGTGATGGCAACTCGTGACATCTCAGACCTCCTTCAAGATTCTCGGTTCCAGCTTTCGGAACACCAGAACGCCGGCGACGAAGATAACCAGGCACAGTGTCAACGAAATTCCGTATCCCGTTGCTGTCGACGCTTCTTCTGGCCACCACCCGATTCGATAGAGACCCAGGACGCCGACCAACGGGTTGAACGACGCAATGAACTGAGCGCTTTCGGGGATATTCGAGACCGAGTACAACACCGGCGACAGGTAGAACATGGCTCGCAGCACGATCCGAACCAAACGTGCGACGTCCGGGAAGACCACTGCTGCCGCAGCGATGAGCAGTGACAGTCCGTACATCAACAGGAACTGCACAACGATTGCCACCGGGAACATGACGATCCACGGACCGGGAAGGAATCCCGTGAGTGCGATTCCCAGCAAGATGACCGGCAGAGAGAAGATGAATTCGATGAGTGACACGAGCATCGCTCGCACCACCCACAATTGCGTGGGCAACGTACTTATCCGCAGTTGCGTTCCTGTTCGGCGCCAGATCCTCGTCGACGCACCGATGCCGGTGCTGAACCACCACCACGGCAAGATCGCGACCGACAAGAAGAGCAGGTAGGGCTGAAGACCCAACGCCCGCGCTCCCAGCAGGACCGAGAAGACCAACCACAAGACCAGCGACATGCCCAGGGGCTCGAGAAGCGTCCACAGGTAGCCCAGGCGAAAGCGCGTGTACTTCTTCTGGAGGTCCCGTAGGACCAACATTCGAAGCACCTGACGGTGCTCCCAGATTGAACGCACGGCGTTTACGATAGGCCAACTGTGTCTACCTCCCCGTCCAGCGACTCTTGGTTGCGCCGCCAGAGCAAGCGCGCCGCGCGTAGTCTTGCCCGCCGGATGCGGAATTTCGGACAAGTCGAGCCGGCTGGTTTCGACCTCGCGGACGTGCCGAGCGCCGATATCGCCCTGTATTTCCCCGACGGTCCGCCCAAGCTCTATCAACTCACGCAGTGGCTGCCCGTCTTCGAAGGCAACAACGACGTCACGACGATCGTGATCGTTCGTCAAGTGGACGCATTTAACGCACTTCGCGGCACAACGCCGCTGCGGGTCATCTTGGTTCCCCGGTACGAGGATCTGATGGCTGTGCTTGATAGGGCGAACTTCGGAGCCGTGGTCTACGTCAACAACGGCTGGACGAATTTTCAAGCGCTGTCCTTCCAGCGCGCCGTTCACATCCATGTCAATCACGGTGAAAGCGACAAGATCTGCATGGTGAGCAACCAGGCAAAGGCGTACGACAAAGTCTTCGTCGCGGGGCAAGCGGCGATCGAGCGCCATGAGGCGGCGCTGGCCTGGTTCGATCAGTCGCACTTGGTTCGCGTCGGACGCCCGCAACTCGACCTCGAGGTAAGCCCGGCTCTCCCCCCGACCGACCGGACCACCATCACCTACGCACCTACGTGGGAGGGTGAGGACGAAGCCAACAACTACTCCTCCGTCGACGTCTACGGCGTGCAGATCATCCAGGCAATGGTGGATCACCCTCGATCGCGGATTGTCTACAAACCACACCCCCGGGTGGCGGATTCCGACGATCCGGCGATCCGTTCCCAACACCGAGCCATCGTCGCCGCTGTCAACCAAGCAGCATCCCACGATCCATCCGCAGGCCACTGCGTTCTCGAAGGCGCCGACATGCTCGCGGTCATTCGCAGTACCGACGTATTGATCGCGGATGTTTCCTCGGTCAGCCTCGACTTTCTTTATCTCAAGCCCGGAGCCCCGCTCGTCATCACCGACCGACGCACGGATCGATCCGGCCTTCTCGCTGAGTCGCCCGTGGCATCGGTGTGTCACGTCGTCGATGCAGACTCCATCGATCAGCTGTCCGACGACCTACGTGCTGTCGTCACCGTCAGTGGCGATGCCTCGCGCCGCTCCATGCGTGACCACTACTTCGGCGGCCTAGAACCCGGGGAGAGCACACAGCGATTCTGGGCCGAACTGGACTCGGCAATTCGAGAGCACGATCAGGCCCTGCAATCATTAAGTCGCATTCGCACCGTGAGCGATGGGACAGCATCATGATTCAGGCGGTGATTCTCGCGGCCGGCATGGGGACGCGCCTCGGACGACCGTTCCCCAAGCCACTCACCCCTTTGAGTGATGGGCGCACGATCATGGAGCAGCAAATCGACAACCTGCGGCAGGTGTTCGGAGCTGATGTGCGCATCACCACCGTGGTTGGCTTCAAACTCGATCTCATTCTCGAAGCCTTTCCCGATGTCACCTACATCTACAACGAGGCCTACGACCAAACGAACACCAATCGCAGCCTGCTGAAGGCTCTCCGACTCTCGACAGAGGGCGGCGTCCTGTGGATGAACGGAGATGTTGTCTTCGATCCACAAGTACTCGAAAAAGTCAGCGATCTGATGGAAGCGGACACGTCCTTCATCTGCGTCGACACTGCGGCAGTAGGCGACGAGGAGGTCAAGTACACGGTCGATGACGACGGGTACGTCGACGAACTCTCCAAACAAGTGGTCAACGCACGCGGAGAGGCGGTCGGCATCAACTTCGTCAGTGCCAGCGATAAAACGACTCTCATCGACCGACTATCTGAGTGCTCTGACGCTGACTATTTCGAGCGCGGCATCGAACTCGCCATCAGCCACGATTCCATGCGTGTCATACCCGTGGATATCGGTGAGTTCTTCGCCGTTGAGGTCGATTTCGAAGAAGATCTCACCCGCGCCAACGAGTACCTCTAGCGCATCGCTCGAGCGATCAGACGCTCCCACCGATCCATAACAAGCGGTAACCGGTATTCACTCATCGCGCTTCGGGCGCGAGTTCGCACAGACTCGCGCCACGCATCATCAGTCATCGCTCGATCAAGACATCGCGCGAGGGCTCGAGAGTCCTCGCGGACAGACAACATTCCCCAATCTCCGATGAGTTGTCGAACACCGCTCGAACAATCGGTGGCAACGACCGGCACTTCATAAGCCTGCGCCTCGGCGATCACCAACGGCAGACCTTCGGTCCGAGAGGGGACGACCAAAAGATCAGCGCCGGACAACACGCTCTCTGGGTCGTCGGTTGTTTCCTGCCATACGATCCGGTCTCCGCCGGCGAGATCAACCGATTGGGCGTGCAGCCGGTCGCGGTCTGGTCCATCGCCCACAATCTGGAGTTTCCATCCCGGGTGCGCATCCGCCACCAGACTCCAGGCGTCGATGAGCACGTCGACGCCCTTCTCCGGGGAGAGTCGACCGAGATAGAGCAGCGTTCCCCCGCGATCCGATCGCGTACCGGGCTCTCGCGGAGTGAGGGATTCCGGCCACACTGCAACGGGATTGGGCATCGTGACAACGTTGTTCAGGCCAGCACGCGTGAAAGCGGCACCGTCCTCGTTCGTCAAGGCGGTGAATACCGGCACCGTGCGATAGGCGCGAAGGATCCTGCCCAGATCCCGGCCAGAAGCCGCTGCCGCGTAAGCACCGTGGTACTGGCCGACGACGATCCAACGATCTCGAACGTCGGGGCTCACCGCGGCGAGGGCGTCCGCGAGAATCTCCATGGCCCACACCTGCGCGGTGATGATGACCGCACGCCCACTTTCCTGCGCCTTGAGAATGTCCGCCATGCCCGCGACCGCTTCCCTGCGTAACTGAGCACGGATCCTCTCGGTCTGCGTGGACTTCTTGGGCCACGCCTGGGGCATCAAAACCCGAGTTTCATACTCGCCACGAAACGGATGGGCCGGCTCGAAGGGGGTAACCCCGACAACGAGGACCTCGTGGCCGCGTGCACCAAACCCGTCAGCGAGGACTCGCACCACCTTCTGGGCTCCCCCGAGTTCATCGATGTTGTTCGCGCACAAAACGATTCGAGTCATCGGCTTGCCGCCAACACTGAGTGAACAGCATCGATGAGGTCGGCTGTGGTTTCCACCACGTCGTAGCCGTCGGGCAAGTTGGGAAGGAGGTAACGGCCGGCGCCAGCGTCCGGACGAAAGACGAGCGACGGTCCGGCCGTGTCGATCAAGGACGGATCGTCGGTGATGATCAACTCGGCTGCATCGAGTACCTCGCCGAGTTGCATCGCTCGCGCATCACGAACCGATCCCCAGACCCGTGTCGGCACCGTCTCATCGATCTCGCCAGCAACGAGGAGATAGCAGGTCATCGCCATTTTCTGATCCCACAGGGTCAGATCGAGCGGCCAACTCCGCGGTCCTCCGGCCGAGGGGGCGGGGAGATACGCCACGATCGGTCGCGAGCACTCAAGGTCCGTGACCCCGGGCAGCAGAGCCTGGCGAGCCCGAGAGAGTTCGTTGCCCGATCCCGGGAGTCGGCGTCGAGCGGCATGCCCGGCTCGCCGTCCCCACGCAGCAGGCCCTCGAGCGCGCCGAGCAGGTCGCCAACTCACCGACGCTCGCTCACCGGGCAGCAGCTGGGCGCCCGCGGGTCGGTCGGCGTAGGCGACGCTCGGGATCGGCACGAAGACATCGTCGACATGCACCCTCGGGGCCCTCAGGGCTGTGGTGTTGACACTCGTACCCCGGCGAAGACGTACGCCCAGCGAGCCCTTATCTGGCTTCATCAACGGTCGGTGAATGTGCGCCGTTAGTTGACCCGAGCCGCGCCATCGAATCGAATCCGCCGCCCCCGAGGGGTCTCGTTGCAGCGGGAGTGACGCGATCACCGTCCCCAGTCGATCGCACCACACCAGGTGCGCCTCGACATCACCATCCAAGTCGGACGCGAAATCGACGGTGTGCACCACGACGGATACCCGCGAGCGGGACACCGAGATCTCCCGCAGTTCATGGAAGTAGCGGCGAGCAGAAAAGGGCATGTCCAGCAGGTTCAGGTGTGAGATGTCCAGCCATTCGCGGGCGCTGCGATTAAGCACCGGCTCACCCGATCCAGTCGCCCACAATTCGCGTCGGTGGTCACCGGATTCTTCCCGGACCACAACAGTGTCGACGACCGATGCCCAGCGCTCCCAACGCATGGCTCGCCGGAGCAGGTCAAGATCACTCGTCAGCAAGCCGTAGAAGGCGACGCGCAAAGCCGGGCGGATGAAGTCGAAGGCACGCGGATCGACATTTCGGACGTAATCGCGGAATTCATCGGCCGCTTCCTTCGCCGCCTCAGGATGAGGATTCTCTCCGATCGCCGACAGATACAGGTACCCCTCGTGGCGAAGAAACTTGACGCTCTTGGCCAACCGCAATTCGTCGGAGGAATCTCGCAGCAGAATGTCCATCCGCCTGTTGATCTCCACGCGATCGAGCACATTTCGCATCTGCATTCGACCTTGTGTGATGGATGCATCCTCGGCTTTGCGGTCGACGTTCCAGATGTAGACGGCGGCCTGGATAACACCAATGCGTTCCGCGGAAAGAAAACACTGCAGAGTGAATACCTGATCCTCGAAAAGCAGGCCGTCCGGGAACTGAATGTTGTGTTCTTGGAGGAAAGAGCGTCGATAGATCTTGTTGACACTGATGGTGTCGTACAACAGTTCTGGCTCCTGCTCGAGGCTCGAGATCAATCGGTCAGCAGCGTGGAGTTCTGGTCGCCACCTCTTGTCTCGATCGCGGGCCACGTCGTGACGGATAGCCGTTCCGCACACGACATCGGCGTTCCAATCTTCGGCTGCTCGTAGCAACGTGGCGCATGCATGCAGGTCGTATTCATCGTCCGAGTCACAGAACATCACCCAAGGTGCACGGGCCATCCGCAGACCGTCGTTACGTGGAGCGCTACATCCGCCCGAGTTATCCGCACGTGTGAGGAGGCGAATCCGCGAGTCGTTAACGGCAACGGACTCGACAAACTCGGCGGTTCCATCCGTCGACGCATCGTCGACGACGATGATTTCGATGCTGCGCAACGTTTGTCGACGAATCGATTCGAGTGCCCGTCCAATTCGTCCTACATCGTTGAAGCCGATGAGGACAACACTGACCAACGGCTCGTCGCTCATTGGGCGCCCTTCAATTCCCGAACAGAGTTGATGAGAACACCTGCCCGTGCATCGAAGGAGTGTTCTCTCGCGATGGCCATGGCTACCTCCACACGGCGATCGCGACTCGGGAAAGTGTCGTCGACAGGTGTGTGCAGGATATCGACTAGGTGGTCCTCATCGGTGAACACGACGACGGCGTCACCGAAAACATCCTCCAGACCGGCAGCGCTATCGCTCACCACACGTGCACCCGTCGCTACTGCGTCGAAGAGACGATTGCTCAAAAAACCATCGGCGGCCATCTCCGGATGGTGGTCGCTTAACACGATTCCCGCGCCCGCATACGCCGCCGGTAGTTGGTCATTGTCGAGAAACTCTCCCGAGATTCGGTCGACCTCGATGAACTCTTCCCACCCCACGCCGTAGACAGACAACTCGTCTGCACGATCCGATGTCAGCGCGCCGCGGACGGCAGGACGGAACTGCCCGCGCGTCGAGCCAACGAACAGCAGCGCCGCTCCCGAATCAGGGAGCGCAGCATCCGGTGAGAATCGATCGGAGGCCGTTGCTTGCAGGAGCGGCGTCGAGGGCACTCCACCGGGCGGACTCCACGTCTTGCTCGCCACGAAAACCATGTCATAGGCGCGAGCTTCGGCCTCGGTGACGAGCTCCGGGTGGGAAATCACCCACAAGATCCACACGCCGGTTCGCTTCGGCGGCGGATCGACGCCCCTGAGTCCACGAAGGACGACAACCACATCATCGTGCGACCGCGGTGGTTGGTTTGCTCCCGAGCGGGGCACTACCGAAACCTGTTGCCCTTGACGTCGCAACGCTGCCGCTACGTCTCGAGCGAACCAGGTGTCGCCCCACCGCTCGCCTGCTTCACCTTTGGGTGCCGACGTGATGATCGTCCAGCGATAGGCATCTGCCCCAAAGCCCGATAGTCGATCCTTGACGGCGCGCAGCACCCGCATCAGCGACCAGCTCCCCCACGCAAGAACCCGGCACCCCAGGCCCCGTGCATCGTGGCGAACACCGTTGGCAACCGTCGAAACAGCGAGGCGTTTGTCGATTGCGAGGCGACCGAGGCGGAGGCGACCAGGTTGCCCACGGCATAGACCGTTGCCGGAGCCACACCCGCCACGACCAGGCCGCTGCGGCCTGTCACTACCCCGACAATGCAGACTCCCAACCCGCCTACAACGGCGGCGACGGTTACCGGTGCGGCGAGATATCTCAGCGAGAGTGTCTCGGGATGGCGGCGAGCCACTTCGCGGCGCCACCGCCCGTAA
>CALKMY010000069.1 GCA_938091275.1 Candidatus Nanopelagicales bacterium
GCGAACGTCGCAGCTGGAGGTCACGCGGGCGGAGATGAGGTTTTGCGCGCAACCGTCGAGCAATGCGCTCGTCGAGACGTCGCCGTTGGGGCACACCCCTCGTACCCGGACCGAGCAAATTTCGGTCGTCTATCGATGAAGGGCGAATACGACGTCACCCACCTGACCGAGGTTCTTCGACACCAGATCCGTGCAGTGGCGGCAGCTTGCTCGGCTGCAGGAACCTCACTCACTCACGTCAAAGCACACGGAGCGCTCTACCACGATGCCGCCAGCGACGATGCCATCGCCGAATCCTTCATCGCTGCAGTCACGAAAGTTTCCACCGAAATCGGAGCCGATCTGTACGTCACCGGGGCGGCGGGGTCGCGCCTGCAGGACGTTGCCGAGGCGTCCTCTATTCGCTTTGTCGTTGAGGCCTTTGTCGATCGGGCCTACAACACCGACGGAACGCTCGTCCCCCGTTCCCAGGCGGGAGCCGTGCACGACGACCTACCGGTCGCGGTGTCACAAGCTCTCAGCATCGCGCTCAACCAACAGGTCGACACGATCGATGGCACCGTCATCGACCTGGCAGCCCGAACCCTGTGTGTGCACTCAGACTCCCCCGAAGCCGCGGCGATGGCTGGCGCTGTTCACGCGGAACTCATCGCGCACGGGGTCAGCATTGCGCCCATCGCTGATGGTGACGCGTAGGGCGGTCACGAGATGCCGGTGACATCGTGACCACACATAAGACAACGTGGTTCGGAGACCGCGCTGTCGTCATTGACGTTGCCTCGCCCATTGATCGCGAGTTGGTCGCGACCACTGTCATGCGAGCTTTGCCGGAGACCGTCGTGCGTCGAGGGATCTCGTCGCTGATGGTCGAAGCGCTCAGTCCGGACGTCAACCTGGAAGCCGACGTTCGACGCGTACTCGCCTCCGTCGACGAATCACGGAAAGCATCGCAAGCACCGGAGACCTCACAGGCGCCCGCAGCGGATGCCACCATCACGATCGACGTGGACTACGACGGACCCGATCTCTTGCCTACCGCGACCTTCTTTGGTGTCGCCGACACCGAATTGGTCCAGGCACACACCTCGCAGCGGTGGCGCGTGGCACTGATGGGCTTCGCTCCAGGTTTCGGCTACCTCGAACCGATTGAGGCTCCCCTCCTGCCCTGGTTCTCCCTGCCACGACGAACAACGCCTCGGGCGATGGTTCCCGCGGGCAGTGTGGCCCTCGCGGCCGGAATGAGCGCCATCTACCCAACGTCCTCCCCCGGGGGCTGGCACCTCATCGGCACCAGCCGGCGCACACTTTTTGATCCCCACAATGACAGCCGACCGACCTTGCTCGTACCCGGTGCGACCGTGCACTTTGCTGCGATCAACCACGAGCCCACGCCGTGAACGCCTCACCCGCGGATGAGCCCATCGCCACCATCGACACCGTCGGGCTCGCCACCGTTCAAGATGCAGGTCGAGAAGGATTCACCGATGTCGGCGTCCCGCGGTCGGGCGCATGGCATCGAGGACGACACCGTCTCGCTCACGCACTGGTCCACGGCACCCTTGACGGCCCTCATCCAACGCTGGAAATTCTCGGTTCTGATGTGACACTCACCATTCACCAGAGGCAAACATTGGCGCTGGTCGGCCCGGCAGATCTGACTGTGGACGGTCATCGTGCGCCACACGCCGTGGCGGTCGATGTCTCGCCCGCAACAACGGTGACCATTCATCACCGAGGACCCGGACCGGCGTACGTGGCACTATCCGACTGGCAACCCCGCACCATTCTGAAATCCGCGGCAACCGACTCCTTCTCCCACCTTGGTGGCCCAAGGGGAGATGGCTCGCCACTATCTCCTGGTGACGTGCTCATGGGCTCCGCCCGCACACAGGACGATCGCGTTGGGTGCTTCGTGCGTACCGAGGAGTCGGCACCGACCGAGATAGCGGTGGTGGCTTTCGATCAAGAAAGAGCCGAATTTCTGTGCGCCGGTGCCTGGCAGGTCGATGCCTGCGCACGTTCAGGGCTGCGTCTGAGCGGCCCACGCATCCCCGCATCGGATCCGATCCCGAGCATGCCTGTCATGCCCGGTGCGATCCAACTTCTCGACGATGGCACCGTCATCGTCCTCGGCCCCGACGGCGGCCTGACCGGCGGCTACCCCGTCATCGGAGTCATCGCGAGCGCCCATCTGGACTTCATGGCGGACCTCATCGTTGCCGCGACCGTCGCGTTCACGTCGATATCCGCGCGATCGGCAATCGAGGCATTCGCTGTGCGCGAGGAATGGTTGGCCCGATCGCTGGTCAACCCCCACGACCTGCCTTAGCCGGCCCCGGTCGGATAACCCAGCTGCCTACACAAACGTCGGGGCCGCACCACGGTGCGACCCCGACGCGGGAGGTTGTGCGGTCGAAGTTGACCTAGTAGCGGTAGTGGTCCGGCTTGTAGGGCCCGGCAACATCCACACCGAGGTACTCCGCCTGCTGCTTGTTCAACTCCGTCAGGCGCACGCCGAGCGCATCGAGGTGCAGGCGCGCCACCTTTTCGTCGAGGTGCTTGGGCAGCGTGTACACGCCGATTGGGTATTCGTCACGCTTGGTGAACAGTTCGATTTGAGCGAGCACCTGATTCGTGAACGAATTGCTCATCACGAACGACGGGTGTCCGGTGGCGTTACCGAGGTTCAGCAAGCGACCCTCGGACAGCACGATGATGCTGCGGCCATCGGCGAAGGTCCACTCGTCAACCTGCGGCTTGATCGTCTTGCGCGTGACGCCCGGCAGGGCAGCGAGGCCCGCCATGTCGATCTCGTTGTCGAAGTGCCCGATGTTGCCGACGATCGCCTGGTGCTTCATCTTCTGCATGTCGTCGGCGGTGATGACATCGAAGCAGCCCGTGGCCGTGATGAAGATGTCCGCATCACCGATCACGTCTTCGAGCCTTGCCACCTGATAGCCGTCCATGGCGGCCTGGAGAGCACAGATGGGGTCGACCTCGGTGACGATCACGCGAGCACCCTGGCCCCGCAACGAGTCCGCGGAACCTTTACCGACGTCGCCGTAACCGAACACCACGGCGACCTTGCCGCCGATGAGCGTGTCGGTTGCTCGGTTGATCCCATCGACCAAGGAGTGGCGGCATCCGTACTTGTTATCGAACTTGCTCTTGGTGACCGAGTCGTTGACGTTGATGGCTGGGAACAGAAGCGAGCCGTCCCGCTGCATGTCGTACAAACGCAAGACTCCCGTGGTGGTTTCCTCCGTCACTCCCGTGATCCCGGCAGCGATCTTCGTGAAGCGGTCGGGCGAGTTCGCGAGCGATTCCCGCAGCGTGTGCAGGATGACCCGGTACTCCTCGGAGTCACTCTCGTCACTCGAGGGAACGACACCGGCCTTCTCGAATTCCGCACCCTTGTGCACGAGCAGCGTGGCGTCTCCTCCGTCGTCGAGGATCATGTTCGGACCACCCTCGGGCCAGTCGAGAACCTGCTCGGTGCACCACCAGTACTCCTCGAGCGTCTCGCCCTTCCAGGCGTACACGGGGATCCCCTGCGGGTCCTCTGGCGAACCGTTCGGGCCCACGACAACCGCGGCCGCGGCATGATCCTGGGTAGAGAAGATGTTGCAGGACGCCCAGCGAACGTCGGCGCCGAGCGCAGTCAGCGTCTCGATCAGAACCGCCGTCTGAATCGTCATGTGGAGCGATCCGGTGATGCGTGCTCCGGAGAGCGGCTTGGAATCGCCATATTCCTCGCGCATCGCAATCAGCCCGGGCATTTCATGCTCGGCCAGGCGAATCTCGTCGCGTCCGAACTCCGCGAGGGATAGATCGGCAACCTTGTAGTCGGGGGTGCCGTCAGCTTTGGTCAGGGACATTCTTTCTCCGTTTGTCGATGTTTCTTTTTCGGTGCTCACGACAGCGAGATAAACCTTGAATGCCACGCCGACGGGAGCGTCTCGACGGGAACCAGGGCTCCGGACCATCGGCGACGCTCCAAGTTTGCCACGACTTGCCCGTGACCGCGCGTCGGGACTCGCTTAGGGGGCGGCGGGAGCAATGACGGCTATCGCCATGCCCTGCGTGGACACGACGGCGTCGGGCTCTCCCGCGGTCACCACCACTCCCCGCCCTTGGGTGGCCGTACGCGTCTGCCCGCCTACCGCCACGTCGACTCCCCCGGCGATTGCCACCACGAGCCGGTATTCCCCCGTCGCCAACGATGACGATCCGGCAGTGACCACTTCCAGCTGAAAATCAGCCCCTACCGGAGCGATCGATGTCGAGCCGTGAATGAACTGTGGGTCCGTGTCGAAATCAAGAATGTCCAGGGCACGATTAACGAACACCGGCTTATTCGTCAGTCCGAGTCGAAGCACATTGTCTGAACTCGTCATGACCTCAAAGCCGATTCCCCGCACGTAGCTGTGCGGAATACCCGGAGCCAGATACACCGCATCGCCCGGCAGCAAGGTGACGAAATCCAGTAGTGGCGTCATCAGCACGCCGATATCAGCGGGAAAGTCTGCTGCGGCGTTCCGGTAGGCCGCGATCTCCGATTCGCTCATCACCCGCGTCATGGACCCCGCATCATTCGCTCGATCGATTGCTTCGGGAAGTTGACCTACCAGTGCTTGTGCGTCTGACTGCTGCTCATGGATCAACTGGATTGCGGCCACCCGGTCGTCAGCGTGGAGAGCCGCCGCGGCCAAAGCCATGCCGTCGACGCGCTCGAGTATTTCCGCCGCATCGGAAGCCGGGCGCCATCCAACGAATGCATCGAACGGTTCGAGGGCAACCAAAACTTCGGCCTTCTCGTAGGCATCGGCCAGGACGGCCGGGCCTGCGATCTGCTGCTCGTCCCACATGCGCTTCGCATCGCGGGCGTTCGGATGCACCTGCACGGACAGTGGTCGACCCGCGGCGAGGATCTTCGCGAGGACGGGGGCCTGTTCTCGGGTGAGGTGATCGGCGAGAGTTTCGGTCGGGTCAGCGGTGTCGCCTTCGTGGACCGCCGCATCCATCGGTGACGGTCCGCTCGGGTGCACGCCGAACCACAGTTCCGCCTGCGGGGCGCCGGTAGACACCTGCGTCCACGGCGTCAGGCCGTCAAGGATTCCCCAGTCGTAATCCTTGACGTCACCTCGAATCGAGAACATCACGCGGAGCTGGAGCCCGACTCGTGGAGGTGCCCGCCGGCCTGGTCCATCAGCATGACCGGGATCCCATCTCGCACCGGGAAGCGTCGGGAGCACTCCGAACACACAATCTCGGATGCTTCTTCATCGGCCTCAACCGCGGCGTGCTTCTCGCACGGACAGGCCAGCACGTCCCACAAATGCGGAGACAAGCCCAGCGGGGAGTTCGGGTATTGACTCACGTCGCTTCACCCCTCATCAGTGCGAGAACTTCATCCCGCAATGTTTCCATCGTTTCCGTCTCGCGTGCCTCGACATTCAGGCGCAACAACGGCTCCGTGTTGCTGGGCCGGACGTTGAACCACCACTGGCCACCATCGATGGTCAGCCCGTCCATGTGATCGGTGGTGACGTCGTCGTGGCCTGCGAATGCGCTCTCGATCAGATCCATCATCGCCGACTGATCCTCGACCGGGGTATTGATCTCCCCCGAGGCCACATAGCGTTCGAATTCGGTCAGCAGCGAAGAGATAGTCGTACCTTCCGGCGTGGACCCGAGTGCGGCGAGCATGTGCATCGCCGCGAGCATTCCCGAGTCAGCTCGCCAGAAGTCACGGAAATAGAAGTGGCCCGAGTGCTCACCGCCGAAGACAGCGTCTGTCTCAGCCATCGTCGCCTTGATGAAGGAGTGACCCACGCGTGTCTTCACTGCTGTACCACCACACTCGGAAACGACTTCCGGAACGGCCTTCGAAGTGATCAGGTTGTGAATGATCGTCGAACCCGGACTGCGCTGTAGTTCCCTCGCGGCGATCAGTGCCGTCAAGGTCGACGGGCTGACAATGCGACCACCTTCGTC
>CALKMY010000070.1 GCA_938091275.1 Candidatus Nanopelagicales bacterium
GACTTCGAACACTGTGCCGACGGCGATGGTGTCCGCTCCGACACGCATGGCCTCACGCGCCAAAATGCCGGCGCCGAGCCCGTATCCGTTTCCCTTGATGACGGGCACCGGAATATTCCCGGACGCGTGAACGATGGCATCTACGACCGAATCCTGGTGCGCCCGCCAACGGGATCCATCGACAGCAACTGAGAAAGTCATCGGCTCGATCTTGCCCTACGTTCGGGCGCGCGCCGAGTAGGCGGCGTACGCGCGCGCCCATGTCTTGCGCAACGCGAAGTCCCACTCGCCGATGTACTCCTGGGCGTACCCGCCACTACCCACTTTGAAGCGGACAAGACCGAGGAGGTGATTGGCGGGGTCCAGAGTGTCGGAGATGCCGCGAAGGTCGTAGACCGAGCAACCGGCGGCGTGTGCACGTGTGATCATGTCCCACTGCAGAGCGTTGGACGGGCGGACGTCCCGATCGGCTGTCGTGGAAGCGCCGTAGGAGTACCACGCACGATCCCCGACGCGGATCATGATGGTGGCCGCCGCGACGTGGCCTTCATGTTCGGCTATGTGCAGCGTCATGCCGTGGTAGCCGTCGGTTGCCGAATTGAGTGCATCCCACATGCGCTCGAAGTACACCTGGCCGCGAGGAGTGAAGTGATCGCGTTCGGCCGTCTCGACATATACGCGATGGAAGTCCGCGAGGTCCGCGCGTGACCCCAGACGAACCACCACCCCCGACTTCTCGGCTTTGCGCACGTTGCGACGCCACAGTTGATTAAAGCCGGTGAAGACATCGTCCAGCGTTCGATCCTGCAAAGAAACGCAGTAAACGAAGCGCGGCTGCACATCGGCGAACCCCGCTCCAGAACTGGCCATTTGCGCTCCGCCGGCCGATTGCAGGGCATTGACCACTACGGGCGCCACGGGCGAGGACCAATCGGCGGGGACCGCACCAAGGCTCGTCAGCTGGTGAGTGTCTTCGGGGCGATTCGCGTCAGCATCGGCCAAGGCCTGCTTGACCGTGGCTGCGTCCCAACGGTGGGCGGCAATCGGCGGCCCCATCTTGACCTGGAATGCGCCGACCGTTGCGCAGTGATCGAGGAGCGGTTGCAGCCAATCGGCGGGATCGTGCGTCGGCGACGTCCAGTCGACTACCGGCCCCTCGGGAATGTAGGCGAGCGTCCGCCAGCGGATCTTGGGCACGCTGCGGTGCAACACGAGTGCGACGCCCACCAGTCGATCACCGTCGAACCAGCCGATGGATTCCCTGCGCCATCCGACCTTGACATCGGCCCAGCATGGAAGTTGTAGGAAGGAAACAGATGCTTGCGACCGCAGCCAGCGTGCGTGGGTCTCCGCACTGATGGTGCGCACGTGCAGGCTCACAGGTTCGGGCCCTTGCGGAGATCAGGCAAGATCGAGATCCACGACGACGGGGGCGTGATCGGAGGCACCCTTGCCCTTGCGCGCCTCGCGGTCCACATAGGCATCGGTCACCGATGAGGTGAACGGCGCATTGCCGAGGAACAGATCGATGCGCATCCCCCAACCGCGATGGAAAGCTCCATTGCGGTAATCCCAGAATGTGTATGGCTCGCCCTTGAGTGCCCGTGGCATGACGTCGTCGAGACTGACGGACTGAACGCCGCTGAGCGCCTCACGCTCAGCGGGGGTGACGTGGGTGGAGTCGGCGAACAACGAAATGTCCCACACGTCCTCATCGCGCGGTGCCACGTTGAAGTCACCGGTCAGGGCGTACGGCAGGTCAGGATTTGCCGCCAACTCGGCCTCAGCGGTCGCCTTCAGCGCGGCCAACCATCGAAGCTTGTAGGCGTAGTGCTCGTGGTCGGGCTCTCGTCCGTTCGGTACGTACAAGCTCCACATGCGCACGCCACCGCACGTGGCACCGATGGCGCGGGTTTCGATCACGTCCTCGTACGGGGGCTGGTCGGTGAGGTCGAGGACCACGTTGTCGAGTCCTACCCGGGAGAGAATTGCCACCCCGTTCCATCGGCCGTTCCCGTGCGCGGCGACTTCATACCCCAACGCCTGGATCGGCATCTCGGGAAAGGCTTCGGTGGTGCACTTCAACTCCTGGAGCGCCACCACATCGGGCTGAGCGGACTCCAGCCACTCAACTACCCGCTCGATGCGAGCTCCGATCGAGTTGACGTTCCACGTCGCAATCCGCATACCTGCACCTTAGGCAACAGCCAGTACCCGGGTTGCAGGGGAGAGAAAGCCACCGCTAGCCTTTCGGGGCTGTTGGGAAACCGGCGGCACGCACATAGCCCTCCTGCTCCGGAAGAGATCCGGGGCCGTTCAGTCCAAAGGAGGTGGGCAGTTCATGCGTCATTACGAGGTCATGATCATTCTCGACCCCGATCTAGAAGAGAAGACCATCCAGCCCAGCCTGGAGGCGTTTCTCAACGTCGTCCGCGGGGATGGTGGCACCGTCAACAATGTTGATATCTGGGGCCGTCGCCGGATGGCCTACGAAATCAACCACAAAGCCGAAGGCATCTACGTTGTGCTCGATCTGACCACCACGCCTGAGTCGGTGGCTGAACTCGACCGCCAGTTAAACCTGAATGAGGCGATCGTTCGGACGAAGGTCACTCGCCCTGTCGTCAGCAAGGCTGCGGCCAAGGCTGACGCCGCACTCGGAGGCTGACATGGCGCTTGGCGATATCAACATCACCGTCGTCGGAAACCTGACGAACGATCCTGAGTTGCGCTTCACCCCCAGTGGAGCGGCCGTTGCGTCCTTCACTGTTGCGTCTAGTTCCCGCTACTTAGACAAGCAGACGAACGAGTGGAAGGACAGTGATTCCACCTTCCTGCGCTGCAGTGTGTGGCGGCAGTACGCCGAGAATGTTGCTGAGTCCTTGACCAAAGGCTCGCGAGTGATCGTGACCGGTCGGTTGAAGCAGCGCTCCTATGAAACTAAAGAGGGCGAAAAGCGAACTGTGTTCGAGATCGACGTCGACGATGTGGGCCCCGCCTTGCGTTATGCGACGGCGAAGGTCAACCGCGTCCAGCGTGGCGGCGGCGGATTCGGCGCAGATTCTGCTGGTGCAGCACCTGCGGAAGATCCATGGACCACAGGCGGCACAACCGACAACTTTGACGAACCCCCCTTCTAAACAGTAC
>CALKMY010000071.1 GCA_938091275.1 Candidatus Nanopelagicales bacterium
GTCCATGGTCACCGCCTGCGGAACACCGTCGAAGCTGCCGACACGCCACTGGTAGCCCGCCATCTCGGTGTACTCCCCCGCCTCCGCGGTCGGCATTTGTTTCTCCAATAGTTCGGCACGGAATTGTTTACGCGCCTTGGCCGCAGACACCTCGCATGCCACGCGGTTGCCATTGGTATCCAACTTCTTGTTGGCCGCGTAGACCTTCTTATTGACTTCTGCGGGACCAAACCCGTCGGCACGAGCGCGATTGCCGGCCGCCGTCGACTTGGCGACGCCGCGCGGGTAGTACTTACGCATCTTCTTGCACGACCGGAAGGAGGTCGACTCGTCGACAAACTCCTCGGCGGCGGCCTGGTCACCCACCTGCGGGTAGTCGGACGACGCGTATGCAGCGGGCGCAAGGGCGAGCACCAGTCCCACCATCGCAGCACAGGCAACGGGAGCACGTCTGGTCCAGCGCGTCATCTTCCGAGGATAGGTCACGGTGCGGTCCTACTGTTCAGCGTCTGCGTCAGGGGTGCCGTCGCCACCGTCGCCGGAATCACTCGAGCCGAAGAGCCCGGAGAGCCATTCGGCGATCGAATCCAGAAGGTCTTGGAACCAGTTGGCAGCGTCCGAGCCTCCGGCATCGCTGCCCGATTCGGTTGAGTCGCCACTCTCCGACGATTCATCACCCTTAGCTTTACCGTCCTCTTTATTGCCCTTGTCCGAGTCGTCACGGGCGCCGTCGTCTTCCTTTGTGTCGTCGACTTCGGAGCTCTCCGCCTGCTCGACATCTCCCTCAGCGTCGCTATCGGAATTCGCCACGAAGAAGAACAAGGCAACAACGACGACCAGAATGATCACGAGCAGGCCGATGATCCATCCCTTGCCTGAGCCACTGCTTTCCGCATCCGTCGCATCACTGCCTGATGCGGCGTTTGTCGGCTCGGGCGTTAATGGCGCACCGCACGAGCCGCAGAACGTAGATCCCGCGATCGCCTGGGTTCCACACTTCGAGCAGAACACCGGTGGCGGTGCGGGCGTTGACGGCGGTGGCGGTTCGGATGCTGCAGCTGGCGGTGTCGGTTCCGGAGTCGGTGAGGGTGACCCCTGATCGTTGTCGGTCATGACGTCTCTCCTTGCCGGTTGTCGTGCACGATGTTTACCCGTTCACCAGTTCTGATAGCCAGTCACGAAGGGCGTCCCATCGGTCGCTCAGCCAGCCGTTACCGTTGCCGCTTCCGTCGCCAGCGCCGCTGTCTCCATCACTGTCGTCGCCTGATGTATCTTCCGTCGACTTCTCATCGTCTTTCGAGGACATGTCGTCAGCATCTCCATCGTCAGCGGCCTCGTCGGTGTCCTCGTCGGCCATCGCGTCCTCGTCTTCGGTGGCCGCACTGTCCTGTGGTTCATCTCGATTCAAGTACAGCGCGATCGTGCCGCCAGTAAGGGCCGCGCGTCGCATCGTCTTTCTCCAGCTGCCCGAGTCGTCGGTGTCGTCACCGACCATCGCGTCGGGGCACACCTGGCCGTAGAGGTCTAGGGCGGCGAGTACCTCGCCGTCGAAGGGCTGAGCAAGATCCTGGGGCGACGGTGCCGCCGGCCACTTCGAACCTGTCGACTGCACGAGGTAGTTATCCCCCACCACGATTAACCGTTGTGCCTGCGCGGATTGGGCAACGCTGGTGGACACGTCCTGGCAGGACGCCGATTTTTGGGCCGCGGCGATTTCGTCGTCGACGGAGTCCACCACGAGGATGCTGTAGTCATCGCATTGAACGATGAATGCGTCGCCATCGGCGGCGGTGTATGGCGTCACCTGTTCGCCGGATCCCTGCCAAGGGCACGCGATACCCGCCTCGTTGAGGTCGTCGAGGACGGCGGACCCGGAGGTCCAGTTCGAGGTCGCAGAGGATCCCCCGCATCCGGCCACCACGGTGACGATGGCGATGGCGCCCACGGCTGCGGTGACTCCCCTGCTCCTGCGGGATGCTCTACGTGGCTCAACTTTTCTCACGAAGCCAGCAAACACCAAAAAAGGATGTTTGTAATGCGACAAAGACGGCCAATACGTCTCACTCACCCCTAGGAACACCACGATCTTCGGCGTTCCCGCGTGACTACTTCGACGTGTTGCGGTACTGCGAGATCCGACGGCTGACAGAAATCGCCGTGGCGACCGCGGGAGCCGAGAGAGTCGCGCCGACGACACCAGCCAACGTCGCTCCGACCACCGTTGACCCCAGGTTGACGATGGGGTGAATGCGGAGCTTGTCGCTCGTGACTTTCGTCAGCATGAGCGTCTGCACGACATTTTGAGCCAGGAGCACGACGATGAGAATGATGATGGCTTCCTGCACTCCGGCGGCCCCGAGTGCGACCAGGACAGCGAAGGCGCCACTGACGATCGCACCGAGGTAAGGAATGAAGGACGTTACGAAGGTGACGAGGATGACGGTGAATGCCAAAGGGATATCAAGGATGAGCATGGCGACACCGATGATGATCGCCACCGGGGCTGCGGTGATAGCCAGTCCGGCGAAGTAGGAGCGGATCGCCCGGGTGGCATCGTTGATGATGCCGGCTCCCAGGTCCGGCGGGATCTGCCCCAGGTGGTTGGCGACCCAGTCTCGGATGACGTGCCAGTCCTTCAGGACGTAGAACAGCAAGAAGACACCGATAAGCAATCCGACGATGAAGGAGAAGACCGAGGACAGCCCCGCTTGGACGAGCCCTCCGGCGCCACTTGTTGCTCCGGCTCCCAGTGTCTGCACGGCTTGGTCGACACTGTTCAGGGAGATGCCCTGCTCAGCAAGCCACACTTGGACCA
>CALKMY010000072.1 GCA_938091275.1 Candidatus Nanopelagicales bacterium
GCGCGGTCGGCGCCTCGTGGCGAGCGCGAGCACGGCTATAGCGACGAACAATGCGATGAACGTACCGGTGGCAACAAGGTTCAACGCATCGGCCGGTACCGCGGGTACTCCAAGAACGCTGGCGGCGTACCACACGGAACCGAAGTCGACGCCACGATCAGCATTGAAGGCGTAGAAGTACCACCAGCCATCCCGGTTCGCGAGGGCGAAGGGAACGTTGACAACGAGCCATGTAGCCGCAGTGCTGCCGGCGAGGATCAGTACCGGCTTCCACCGTCCACTGCGTAGTGCCAGGATCGTGAAGGCGCCTAGAAGAAGAACCGGGTAGAACTTCGCGGCGATCGCGAGTCCCAGTGCAACACCCGCCCACCCGGGCTTGCTGCGCGCCCACGCGAGCATCGCCAACGCCGTGAGAGCAATCGGGATGAGATCCCAATTGATCGTCGCGCCGAGAATCATCGTCGGGGCCAGGGCAACCATGGCGGCATCCCATGGTCGATGGCGGACGGTCAACGCTGTTGCGAGAACCGCGACGAGGAGGAATACCAGGAGACCGATCACGTTGATGTTGAAGAACGCAACAATCGGGACCGATCCCGCGATGCCCGACAAGGGGGTGGCGAGCAGGCTCGAGACCCACATGAAGGCACCCGTCACGACCGGGTACTCCAACGGTTGCCCGCCGGGAGGGGTCTGCAAGTAGGGGATGAATCCGTCAGCGAAGCCGCGGTACCCGAACAACGCTGGAATATCGGAGTAACACAGGTGCTCATAGCGATCGGGGGAGGCCCACAATCCGTCGATGCATGCGTAATCGAGGAAATAACCGACGATGTAGCCCAGGGTGGCGAGCAGGATCAGTACGCGAAGAACGCTCCACGGTGGCGCTACTCGTGCGACGCGCTCACCGAACGGGCCACCGATGATCGGAGCACTCGCCGCGACAACCGAGTCGCTTCGTGTGGGCCGTGCTTGAGATTCGCGCGATGACGGCACGCTCACTAGGTGTGCCTCCCGCGGGTGATTACTCGGACTTCTTCTTGTTCTTCTTGCCCGACGTACGAGCATTCTCTTGTGCTCCGAATTCCGCCGATGCAGTGACTGTGCCGTCTTGGTTGGCGGATTGTTCTGCTGGAGCCGGGTCTGCTGGTTCTTCGCTGGGCTCACCTTGGTTGGGATCGCCTTGGTTGGGATCGCCTTGGTCCGGGCCTAACTGCTCCGGGTCTTCGGGGTTTGCTTCCTCGAGTCCGGGGTCTGGACCAAACTCTTCGATCACCTCCGGCGTGGGGCATCCCAGCGGCACTTCTTCCATGTCCGGCGGCAGGATCTCCGGGCAGTCCATGCCCTTGAGGGAACCCTTCGGCGGGTCCGGGAACTCCGCGACGTCGGTCTTCTTCAAGGCACCCTTCATGAAACCGGTCCAGATGGACGCGGGGAAACTGCCCCCGGTCACGGTCTCGCGCCCGCCGGTCCCCGACAGTGATACCGGAATGCCCTTCTTGTTCTCCTTCGTCATGAACACAGCTGTCGCCAACTGCGGTGTGAAGCCGACAAACCAGGCGCTCTTGTTCATATCCGTGGTTCCGGTTTTCCCCGCTGAGGGCCGACCTAGGTCACGGGCTGTGGCGCCGGTGCCGCGGGAGACGACATCGGTCAGTGCGTAGGTGACGGTGTCGGCAACGTCTTTCGAGAAGACCCTCTTCGTTGACGGTTCGTGCTTATACAGAACCTCGCCGTTGTTATCGATGATTCTGCGGACGAACGTGGTCTTGGCTCGTTCCCCACGGGCCGCGAAGGTCGCGTACGCGTTCGCCATGTCCACCGCAGACGGTGATGCCGTGCCCAGGACGAAAGTCAGGTCGAGATTCTTTAAGTTCATGCCCGGTGTTCGCTTGGGAATTCCCGCGCGTACGGCCGCGTCGGCCACCCGGTCGACTCCCACCGCGTCTTCCATAGCGACGTACGCGGTGTTCACGGATTCGCGGGTCGCTTCGAGGAGGGTGATTTCACCGTAGGACTCGTCGTCGTAGTTGGTGAGTTCGTACCCCTTGATCTTGGCCGGGGAGTCACCCTGCCAGTAGCTCTTGAGTGGAACTTCGTTTTCCAACGCCGCCGCGAGTGCGAACGGCTTGAAGGTTGATCCCGCCTGAGCGAACTGTCGCGTCGCGTTGTTGATCTGATCGTCGATGAAGTCCTTGCCGCCATACATCGCCACCACTTCACCGGTTCCCGGTCGAACGGAAGCGAGCCCGATACGCACTCCCTTGGTCCTGGATTCCGGGCCGAGCTTGCGGACCGCCCGTTCAGCCGAACGTTGGGCCTTCCGGCTGAAGGTGGAGACCACGGTGAGCCCGCCACGCTGGATTTCTGTCTCGTCGACACCGAGCGCGAGAAGTTCCTGGTGGACGGCGTTCAGCAAATGTCCGGTTTGACCACCGAGTCGATTGCCCGCTTGCCGCTGCGCGATCTCTGGAAACTGAGCGCTTTGGTACTCGGTTTCAGTGATCCACCCTTGACCGAGCATCCCGTCCAGGACGTACTGCCATCGACCACGAAGTGTGGACATGTTTTCGTCGGGGTTGAGTCGTCCGGGATTGTTCATGATGGCGGCGAGAACCGCGCCTTCGCTCACCGTCACGTTCTGAATCGGTTTGTTGAAGTAGGCCATTGCAGCCGCTTCGATTCCATAGGCGTCTCTGCCGAAGAACGCGATGTTCAGGTAGTCCTCGAGGATCTGTTCCTTCGACACCAAAGTTTCGAGTTTGAAGGCAAGAAGTGCTTCCTTGATTTTTCGTTTCCACGTCCGTTCCTGAGTCAAGAAAGCGTTCTTGGCGTACTGCTGAGTGATGGTCGACCCACCTTGCATCCATGGACCGGAATCAAAAACATTGTTCACTGCCGCACGCGCGATGCTGATCGGTGAGATTCCTCCGTGGTCGTAGAACCCACGATCTTCCGCCGCGAGTACTGCCTCTTGGACATGCAGGGGAATCTGCTCGAGGTCGCTTGCGCGTCGGTTAGCGTCACTGAGTCGGCCGATCTCGTGCTTGCCTCCCGCGTAATAGACCACGGTTGCCTCGGTTGTCGCGAGGTCGTTCGGGGTCGGCACCTCGGTGCGCGCGAGAACGACACTGAACGCCACGACAGCAGCGGTGGTCGTCAGCGCCAAAAACGCGACAACTCCCCACAAGAAGACCTTCAGCGGCGAGCGACGAGGCCGTGGAGGACGACCACCGGTCCCTGATGAACGACGACCGTTCGGTGGGCGACCGCGTCCACCGTTGCCTGCACCACGGTTTGAACCCTTGCCAGACCGACGGCCGTTGCGTGATCGTGGCGGTGAGCCACCAGACTCGTGAGTGCGGAAACGACGACCCGGGGTACTCGGATTCTTGGGAGGGACCGACCGCGGATCAGCGGATCGGCGTTGCCCGCTCGAACTCGATCGCGACGCCGAGCGAGGTCGACTCGAGGAGCGGGCTCGGGTGCCTCGCTGCGTCGGTCTCCTGTTGATCATGTCCTCACCAGGTCGGGGAAGGGAACCTGCTCGTGCGCGCGCTTGAATCTGTGGGGCCACAGGGAGGTGTGTGACTCCTGGGATTCAATAAGTTAAGTGCACCAGAAATCCCCCCTGGACCGGTGGCGGCACGCCGTCAAGCTGGCGCGAGGGGACTAATCGAGTTGTCGAAGGTCGGCAGGCGTCGGGAGGGCCCGACGAGCCGTGCCATCTCCTATCCGATATGTCCGTAATAGGTAGTTCCAGTGGCAGTCGGGGCACACCTCGACGACGTACACACCGATGTCCCCGAACCGATGAGCCAGCGACGGCAGATTCTCAGTTTCCCGGATCCGACCCGAGTAGGGCCCCAGTTCGTCGCTATACACGTAATTCAAGGTGACCAGATTCACCGAATGGCATGCCGGGCAGTCCTCATCGGTCGCTTCACCGTGGAACGTGGCCGCCTTGACGAGGTAAGGATCGGCATCACAAAAGTCACTACTGAGGATGCCCCCGCGATGGAACCGTCGAATATCCGACCGTCGTTGCAGTGCGTAATCAATGACCGCTCTCGGTGCTTGTGGGTCCGCGACCGGCTCGGGTGGAGGCAACGGATCGCGACGTCTCTTTTTGCCCGACGCGGACGTAGTAGAAGCCGATTCACCGCGCGCCAGTGAGCCGCGCACTGACATCGTGCGCCCACTACCTCCACGTGGAACAGCCATCGGATGAGTCTACGAGACCCGTAGCCTTTCGCCATGGCTGTTCAGGACTCCTCGAACCCTGGACGCGGTGCCCTGCGGTCAGTTCTTGCGAGCCACAATTTCCGCCGCCTCTACAGCATCCGACTCGCCGGTCAGTTCGGTGACGGACTGCTGCAATCCGCGCTAGCGACGTTCGTGTTGTTTTCCCCCGAGCGGGAACCGGATGCGGTGCGCGTCGCCGCAGCGTTCGCCATCCTGCTGCTGCCGTACTCCTTGATCGGTCCCTTCGCCGGGGTGCTACTCGACCGCTGGCAGCGGCGCAATGTCCTCGTGCGAGCGAACCTGCTGAAGTCGCTCTTCACTGTGCCAATCATCGTGGTCGTCGGCGCTGGGCAGGCGGACTTCGTCCTCGGATTGTTCGTGCTGATCGTGCTCGGCGTCAGTCGGTTCATCCTCGCTGGCTTGTCCGCGTCGATGCCGCACGTGGTGAACGGTCGTGAACTCATCACCGGAAACGCCCTCGCTCCCACCTCCGGAACCATCGCCGTCGGAGTCGGGGGGATCATCGGCGTCGGGATTCGGTCTTTCGTCGGCGGCGGCGATACCGGAAGTCAGGTTGTTCTCGTCGCCGCGATTGTTTCCTTCGTGGTCGCGAGTTTCCTCGCCACCCGGTTGGCCGCCCACGCACTCGGACCCGACCATGGGGCACCGGTCGATACGCTCGCCAGCGTCGCTCGTGGACTCGTCCTCGGTGCACGCACACTGTGGGACCAGGTTCCGGCACGCAACATCATGGTCACGATCATCGTGAATCGGTTCGTTTTCGGAGTCCTTACCGCCGGTGCTCTGCTGTTGGTTCGCGGGAGCCTGCACCCACCGTCGGACGTCGACGCCGCATTAAATGACTTCGTCCTCGCCACAGCTGGCGCGGCCGTCGGGGCGTTCCTCGGAGCGGTCGTGACACCCACCATGACGCGTCGGATCGGTATCGGTCCATGGGTGGGAATCGTGATGGTGCAAGGAGCCGTGATCGGTTTCGGACTGCTCACCGCCACAGCCATCACCCCGAAACTGGTGACGCTGGTCGCAGGTGCCGCATCCATCGGCTTGGCCGGACAGTCGGTCAAAGTGTGCGCGGACACCGTGCTGCAGCGCTCCATCCCCGACGATCGATTGGGGCGGGTTTTCGCGCTGTTCGACATGATCGTCAACATCGCCCTGGTCACAGGGATCACCGCGACCGCTTTCGCTTCCCCTATTTCCGGACAATTCACTGGTGGCTACCTGATCTGCGCCGCACTTCTGGTCCTCGCCGCGTGGTGGTTTCGACGATCTACGCAGAGTCCTGCACAACGCTCCTGAAACCGGCCTATGCTCGTACGCATGTCGAACGGAGCCTCCGCGACCTATACCCAAAGCCCGGTCACCCGGAAAAAGTGGCGAGGTCGCTCGTACGTCTCCCTGTTGTTGTTCATCATCGCGACTCTTCTGACACCCATTGCCGTCATCGGTCACTGGGGTCACGAGACGATCGCGAACCCCGAGCAGTACATCAATACCGTCGGACCCCTCGCGGAGGATCCGGAGATCCAACAAGCAGTCTCGGAGACGGTCAGCGACGCGATCATTGAGAAGGTCGACACGAGTCAGGTGGCCAGCGGGCTCGTCGGTGTGATCGTTCCCAACGAAGCCCTGTCGAATCTGCTCTCAGGGCCGATCAAGGCTGGGATCGATGGTCTCATCCGCGGGGCGGTTGACAAGTTCGTGACCTCCGATGCTTTCCAGGAAGCATGGATACGCATCAACGAGCTCGCGCAGAAGGGCTTCATCGCAGCACTCACCGGGGACCCGACGGGCCCAGTGCAATTCGTCGGTGATGAGCTGGTCCTCGACATCTCCTCCCTCCTGCAAGAGGTGCAAACCTCCCTCGTAGACGAAGGGATCGACATCGCCGGACTCGTCACGATCCCGGAGTCTGACGCACAGGTCGTCCTCCTCGACTCCCCTGAACTCGCCCAAGCACGCGCGATCTACTCACTCACCTCGCCATTCCTCGCCGTGATCTTGCTGATCACCACCGCAATGTTCATGGTGTCGGTGCTCTTGGCGACCCGCCGGGCCCGCACCACCGTTGCTGTCGGCATCACAGTGGTCACCTGGTCGCTCACCCTTCAATATCTTCTGGGCAGAGCCCAAGAAGGCTTCGTCAACGCCTTCGCCGGGTCGCTTTTTGAAAATGCTGCCGCGGCCTTCTACAACCAACTGTTGACGTACTTACTTCTCGCTGTCCAAGGATTGCTCCTGCTCGGAGCGGTTGTCATCGTGCTGGGTTGGTTCTGCGGTTCAACGCGCTTCGCTGCCACGGTTCGAGGATCCATCGATAAAGGGCTCGTGGAGATCGGTCAACGGCTCCCGGCTGCGCTGGCCGTGATCGGCCGTCCGTTGCGCGAGTACGCACCCTTCGTGCGATGGGGTCTGCTGGTGATCTGGCTCGTCGCCGTCTTCGCATTCGGGTCGGTCACCCTCGAAAAAACGCTCGGTTGGACGGCCCTGCTCCTCGGCGTCTTGACCATCGCGCAGATCCTGATGCACGCCCCGGACGACGCCGCACCCGAGCACCGGCCCAGCGACACACTGCCGTCAAGCACGACCTAGGTCACCCGCTCGCGCGGGCCGCCCACCACGCCCGCAACGCCTCGATGGCCTGCTCTTCATCCAGCGGGCCTCGGTCCAGGCGAAGCCCCAGTAAGAAGTTGTACGCCTCACCGACCACGGGTCCGGGAGGAATGCCCAGGACTTCCATGATCCGGGTGCCATCGAGGTCTGGCCTCATGGCTGCGAGTTCTTCCTCTTCGGACAAGCGCTCGATGCGTTGTTCCAGATCGTTGTAGGCACTCTGCAACGCCTGCGCACGCCTGCGATTGCGCGTCGTGCTGTCCGCACGTGTCAGTTTGTGGAGACGGACCAGTTGATCACCGGCGTCACGGACGTACCGTCGAACCGCCGAATCGGTCCATTCGCCTGTTCCGTACCCGTGAAACCGCAGATGCAACTCCACGAGTTTGGCAACGTCATCGGTGATGTCGTTGGGATACCTCAACTCGCGCATCCGCTTCTTCGTCATTCGCGCACCCACGACCTCGTGGTGGTGAAAGCTGACCCGTCCTCCTGCTTCGAACTTGCGCGTCTTGGGTTTACCGATGTCGTGCAACAGTGCCGCGAGGCGCAGTGTCAGATCGGGTTCACACGTTGGCTCGTGAACAGATTCGAGGGTGATCGCCTGTTCGAGAACCGTCAATGTGTGCTCGTAGACATCCTTATGGTGATGGTGTTCGTCCGCTTCGAGGCGCAGAAGGGGAAGTTCCGGAAGAACGATGTCTGCAATGCCGGTGTCCACCAGAAGCGTCAATCCGACTCGAGGGTGGTCACTCATCACGATCTTCGAGAACTCCTCGCGGATCCGCTCAGCTGAGACGATCGAGATCCGCTCAGCCTGTGCTGACATCGCGTCGACGACGTCCGCATCGACGACTGCGTCCAATTGCGACGCGAAGCGCGCCGCACGCATCATCCGCAAGGGATCGTCGTCGAATGAGGACTGCGCGGTTCCTGGAGTTCGAATGCGCTTCGCCGCTAGGTCCGCAATCCCGTCGAACAAGTCGACGAACTCCATGGACGGCAACGTCACCGCCATGGCGTTCATCGTGAAGTCGCGGCGGGCGAGGTCGTCAGCGAGGTTGTCGCCAAACGCGACCTCGGGTTTGCGTGATGGAGCGTCGTAGGACTCGGAGCGGTATGTGGTGATCTCCACCTCGCGGCCATCGATGCGCGCACCCACGGTTCCGAATCGGATCCCTACATCCCAGACGGCCTCCGCCCAACCGTCCAACAACTCCACGATCTGCTCGGGTTGCGCATTGGTGGTGAAGTCAAGGTCGGTATCAGAGCCCAACCGCCCCAACAGCGCATCACGCACCGGGCCCCCGACGAGGGCGATCTCCCATCCGGCATCCGCGAAGCGGTCTCCGACCCGTCGCAGTGGCCTCTCGATAGGGGCCAGCGACGCCACCGCCTGTTCCTGGAGCACCTGCAGCGGCCCACCACCGGGGGTTGGCGAACGAGGGGTATCTCCGGACACGACGCACAAGGCTAGCCCCGTCCGCGGTTTATCCTCGCCTTGTGGCCCTACCAATCGTCGAGGAGACCTCCGCGGGGGGGCTGGTTCTCGATGGTGATCGTCGGGCCGCCCTCATCGGGCGCCGAAACGCTCGGGGTGTCGTGCTGTGGTCCCTGCCGAAGGGGCATATCGAGGAGGGAGAGTCCGCCGAAGTCGCGGCCATCCGTGAGGTAGGCGAAGAGACCGGCATCGTGGGCCGGGTGGTGGCACCCCTCGGTGTCATCAACTTCACCTTCACAGCGTCCGAGTACCGGATCCACAAGACCGTTCACCACTTCCTGATGTTCGCCGAGGGTGGGGAACTCACCGACGACGATGCCGAGATCGACGAGGTCGCCTGGGTCCCCTTCACTGAACTCCATGATCGCCTTTCCTACGCTGACGAGCGAGAACTTCTCTCCCGCGTGCCCGAACTGCTGGCCAGCGCGAGTTAGGTGACGCACGTGTCGCCGCGATCAACGCGACCTCGAGGGATGCACGTCGCCCTCGCGGCGGTCATTGCCGTGACCTCATTGCTCGGGGGAATCGGTGTTACCGCTACGACGTTCGCGCCCCCTGCTCACGCTGATGCCGTGCGGCCGGTGACTGTCGTCATCGACCGGTTGACTCCTGTGGTTCCCCGGCCTGATGGCCGGCTTCGCGTCGAAGGTCGGGTGGTGAATACGACATCCAACGCGATGGACGACATAGTGATTCGGCTTCGCCTGTCATCCGAGCCGGTGACGCGACGATCGCAGATCACCCGCGTCCGCCAGTCGCCGCTCGATACCGAAAACCAAGAACCGACGCCGGAGCAACTCGATCAACGCACCGCGCCCGACTCATGGCCGGAACCAGCGGACGCCATCGTGGAACAGACGCAGATCGATATCGACGAGACCATTGCCCCCCGAGGTCAGGCGGAATTCGCAATCCGTGTTCCCTTCCAAGACCTACCGCTCGCAGAGCCCGGGGTGTATGTGCTCGCCATCGAAGTGCTCGGGTCTCGCCGCGGTGCAACCGGCGAAACGGCGGACGAACGTCAAGGCATGTTGCGCACGTTTCTTCCTTGGTTCCCCGATCCGGTAACTCCCCTTCAGATGGTGTGGCTATGGCCATTGGCCGACTGGCCCGCCCAAAACGCCGACGGTGTTTTCCTCGATAGCCAAACCCCGGACGCCATCGCACCCGGCGGCCGACTCACCTCACTCGTGGAAACCGGTGCGCGTCAACCTCGGTCGGTCAACTGGATCGCCGACCCCGCTCTCCTGCAGTCCGTGCAAGACATGTCCGACGGCTACCAGATTCTTCGCGGCGGACAGGTAGTCGTCGGAGATCGAAGCAACGAAGCGGCCGCGTGGCTTTCCTCGCTCACCGACGCACTAGATGACGCCCGTCCACCGGCCACGACATCGCCGGTGCTGCGTGTGCTGCCATACGCAGACATCGACGCCTCTGCAGTCAACCGTGCCGGCATGCCCACCGACGTGGTGCGGGCCGTCACTTCCTCCGCACCCCTGTCGTCCGCGGCCCTCGATCAGCAGGTAATCGGTGGCACGTATTGGGCGCCCTTCGGACGGATCGACCCCGAGACCGCGGACCTTGTCGCCTCCGCCGGTGTGCGCACCATCATCTTGTCCGGCAGGGCGATTCCCGCCCGAGACGCCTACGCCGGCGCCAACACTGGCCGAGCAGTGCTCAGCACCTCTGTGGGGGCTGTGCAAGCCGTGCTTCGCGAACCTCGCATGTCGGCCCTTCTCACCGAGCCCCAACGAAATCGCTCCGACGCCATCGAAATTCGCCAAGCGTTCCTCGCTGAATCCGGGGTGCTCGCCGGCACTATCCCCGAGGACGCGGCTTCACGGGCCGTCGTCGTCGGGCCAGACGATATTCGCTGGGATCCCTCGGGAACCGTGGTCAACGCACTGCTCAAGGCGACCGTGACAGCGCCATGGATGAAGCCGTTGACGCTCACTGATCTCCTGGACGAGCCGGTCAATCCCCTGCGCCGCGACCGCCGGGACTACGGCAAGCAGGCACAGGCAGCCGAGTTACCCGACGCCTACATGCAGGACATTCGTCGCACGAGCGACGAGCTCGCCGCCTTCACGAGCGTGCTCGATAACCCCATCGGTATTTCCGACACCTATGCTGCCGCGCTGTTGCGTGCCGAGTCAGCTGCATGGCGCTCGGAACCCACCGTCGGAGCCGCTCTACTGAACAACATCTCCACCCAACTCAGCGAGCAGGTGGCGCAAATTGGTGTCCTATCAGAAGGAACCGTGACGTTCTCCGGCGACAGCGGTCGCGTGCCGATCACCATCGAGAACTCACTCGACCGCACCGTCACCGTCGGAGTGCAGTTGCGGGCATCACCAGCAATCCGGCTCGAATCCGAACCGCTGCAGGGAATTCAAGTGGAGCCGGGCAAGAAGGTGAGCGTCGACATCGAGGCGCGGGTTGTCGGCGGCAACACACTCCCGGTTCGCGTGCAACTACTCACCCCCGATGGCACCGCTTTCGGGGA
>CALKMY010000073.1 GCA_938091275.1 Candidatus Nanopelagicales bacterium
TGAGGCAAAGAAGAATGGATCGGGAAGGAATGCGTCGTCGTCCAAGAAGAACAACACATCGCCCTGGACGTGGTCGACTCCGGCGTTACGGCCCGCGGGTATTCCCTGGTTCTCTGCGAGCCCCACGGCCTTCACGCCGTCGGGAAGCCCTACGGGTTGCCACGAGTTACCCACGACGACGATGTCTACATCGACGTCACGTTGGCTCAGCAGAGAGCGAAGTGCGCGATCTAGTTCCTCCGGTCGCTGCCCCATGGTCAGCAACACCACCCCGAAATCCGACATCACGTACGCAACTTGCTGGAGGCAAGAATCGCGACAAGGTGCCCCAGGACGGTGACAACTCCGAGGATGACGAGAGCGGCTACCAAGAATTGAGTACCCGCGAGGTCACCGGTGAATGCATCAACCACTCCCGCGAGGAGAGCCAACAAGGTCAATTCCACGGAGTGGTACGCCCGGTAAAAGGGGAAGAGTCGTGCGACGGATCGCAGACGCCGAAGCCCCGACGACTGTGGTACGCCAACGCCCGCGACATCCGACAACTTCGGTAAACCGTTGTAGGCACGCGACACGTGCACCATGTCATTGAGTGCTTTGTTCCACAACACCAATACTGCGAGCACCGCACCGATGAACGCCCACGAGTTTTGCGCCCATCCGGCTTCCGGGAATCCGGCAGCCCGCAGTCCGAGAGCGATGGGGATCAAGCCCTCCGTCACGTAGTGACCCACCCGATCAAGAAAGACACCCTTTGGTGAGGACGTATCACGCCAGCGCGCAACCTCACCGTCACAGCAATCCAGCAGCATCTGCATCTGACCCAAAATGGCCGCGAGCAGCACACCGGGGAGCCCCGGAATGAGCAGTGCAGCAGCCGTTCCGATGCCGGTCAGGATCATCAAGAACGTGACACCGTTCGCAGAGATGGGCGTCGTCACGAGGAGTCGGGTCACGTACGGCGACACTCGGCGCAGGTAGACATCGGCAACCCAGTGTTCGGAGTTCGCTCGCATCCGAACCGTATCCGGCTGGCAGACGTCCCGGATCTCACTGATCGTTGGACGAGCCGGACGCTGCACGCGATCCTCGCTCATCTCTTGCTCCTCAACCATTGAATCGATGCCACAACACCGAACACGACTCCGAACCACACGAGCAGAACCCCGCTCAGCGCGTCAATGAGACTAGTCGCAGCGGCGATCGCCACGATGCCAAGCCGGCCCTCCCAGCCCAGACCCATGTATGTCAGCCACCGCGGCGGCGCCGACCCTTGCAGTGATCGGTACAAGTTGTCGTAGTGGTGGTACGCCACGAAAAAGAGCAACCAGAAGGCGGTGGCCGACAGGCCGACCGTGCTGATAGCCATGATCCATGCGATGCCGCCTAGTTCCACCGCCCGAAGGACAGGTGGAACACCCCAGCCGAACCGGCCGTCCAAACGCGGCCGGATGCCCGGAATAAGCCGGGCGAGCCCGGCGGCCACGGGCCCTGCATCGAGTTGGGCCCGCAGGACGTCGACGCCGTCTGCTGCTGAGCGTCCTGACCATGTCAGTGAGCGCACGATGCGACCAATCGCCACGTAGGTGAGCGCAACGCAGCCGGCAATCAGTAATCCGATGAGTGCCCACCTGGGCCCGGCCACAACACTGAGAACACTCAACAGCAACCAGCGCTCGCCGATCGGCATGTGCAGGATCTTCTTCATCCACCGGATCGCGGATCGTCGGTTCACGCGCGCCGAAACCTGCACCGCCCCAGCGAGGCGCCCTTCACCCTCGGGCAATGGATCGGACGGATCACGAATATCAGCGCGCGGCGCCTGCGCTTCACGAGTCTTCTGAATTCGCGCAAAGTCGTAATCGGACATGTGCCGGGAGGTCTGCAGAACGATCAGCGCAATGGCGACCCACCACACGTCATCACCATTGCGCCCGGCACCGATGGCAAGTCCTGCATAGACCGCAAACTCCTTCACGCGGTCGGTGGCTGCATCCAGCCATGCCCCGAGGGAACTAAATCTGCCCGTGGCTCGGGCGACTTCGCCGTCGACGCAATCGATCACCAAGCTCAGTTGCAGCAACACCGCGCCCGCGAGCACCCACACCCAAGAACCAGCCGCGAAGGATGCCGCCGCCGCTAAGCCCACGATGAGAGAAACGATGGTGATGGCGTTCGGGGTCCAACCGGCACGAATGGCCATCCGAGTCAGAGGTTTGGACGCTCGACGGACCACCATGGTCGAGTAGAAGCCATCGTCCACTCGATTAGCCAAGAGTCCTCGGATGCGATCGTCTGATTCAGATTCGATCGCACTGGCCACGTCGTCACTGCCACTTCCCCGTGCCCAGGGAACATCAACGATGTCGGTTGCCCGCACCGTCACTCCGTGCCGGACCAAAGCAACGAGCAGAGCATCGAATGCTTGGTCTTCCCCAACAGTCACTTCTCCTGAAGCACACGCCTGGCATAGATCATCGATCGCGGCCGCTGCCTGGGAAGCATCCGATGGCGCGATGACGAGCGCACCAACACTGTCGTGACTCGGGAAACGAACATCATGGAAGGTCGAGCCCGCACTCACCACCGTGTGATGGCGGACGGTCATCATTCCCTCCGGGTCCGGCGTCACCAGAGCCGTCGTCGGTGCACGACCATCGTCTGCGATGGGTGCGAGCGCCGCTCGCGGCACCATCAAGTCGCCGGCAATGACCACCGTTCGCGCAGAGCGACGCACGATGCGGGACAACTCCGCAAACTGGGCGATGACCCTGCCCTCTGGTTGCAGCAAGACTGCACCTTCGAGGCCGAACAGCTGCCCGTTCGTGGCGGGGGTTGGCGCAGGCCCGAGCACAACCGAGACCGCATCCACGGGAGTCTGGGTCACGAGTCCGACTTGTCGAGCAGTGAACGGACTCCGTCCTTGCGTACCTGCCGCCACGTGCGCCCGGCCAACTCGCGACTGCTCGGATCCTCACGACTCGCATCAATCACCGCGGCAACGGCAGCGACCGCCGCATCGATCGGCATCTGGTCTGGCGACGAGGCGTGTTCCGAAGAGGACGGGGCGCGAACCCCGAGGGCTTCGAGGTTCCCGAACACCTCGACCCCGAGCGAAGCGATCGTCTCCACAGATATCGCGCCCTGCACCGCCGCTGCATCCAGAGCCCAATCCGGGGTCACCAGTCGCGGCTCATCGGGGCCGGGATCGCGTCCCTCGACCATGCGCAGCGCAACGCCGCGCCTGACCAATCGGACGTAGTCCGTCCACTGCATCTGCTTCTTCACGCGCTTGTTCAGTCGCACGAGGAGTTCGGCTTCCGCGGCGGTCATCGAGCGGTTACTCGTCAGCTCCATCCGGGACACCAAGATCTCGTCCGGCACCCCCATCATCTGGGCGAAAGCTCGAAATTGGGCGCTCCTGTCGACGTCCTCGAGAACAAGAACCCTGATATTCGCTGCTCCAACGGCCTTGGCCCACCGCGTGATGACCGCACCGTGATCATGGCGACGCCAAAAAGTCGGCGAGATCGTGGATGATCCCGGCTCGGCGAAAACATCCTCAAGCCACGTCTCGTACGGGGTGGTCAATCCGTACTTCAGGTACTGCTGCCAGGAACTCGGAAGCAACGCGCCGAGATTTCGCAGCGTGACGACCACTGTCACCTTGTCCGATCCACCGAGGGCTTCGACAGTTTCGATCGCCTTGTCCTGCGGGGCTTCGCAGAAGAACTCACTGCTGATGACAACTCGGCCATCGTGGTTGGCGGTCCGACGTACCAGAGCGTCGAAGTGTCGACGATCCATGACCGCCCCGCCGCGGCTGTTCCACCCCCATGGTCGGCCTAGCAATGCCAAGGCCGCTCGATGTTGTGCTTGCAACTTTCCTGGATATCGAATGCCGTGCCCCGCTAAGTCCTCGCGGGCATCGGCGAGCGCCGCTTGGATCGCCGTTGTACCGGTCTTGTGGACTCCGATGTGGAGCAACACGGAGTCCTTTGCCAGCTCCGGCACATCGGGAAGCATCCGCGCCTGCGACATGTCCGGCAGCCTAGTTGCCTTCGCTGCGGGACCGGCTGTATCGATTCAGGGCGTGCCTTCTGCTGCCCCATCACCGTCACGAGCCTCTTTGCGTGCAGCTCGCATCGCCGCCAATGCCTCGGGAACCGTGGCGTCCACCTCGAGACGCCCGTCGGCGATGTACAACGCCCGGTCGCAGAACCGCCGAAATTGCTTCGGGCTGTCCGAGGACAACAGGAAGGTCGCACCGTTTTCACGCAACTTGTCAACATGCGTCCAGCACTGCTGTCGAAAGCTTCTCTCCCCCACCACGAGCGTTTGATCGATGGCATACGCATCAGCATCCACCGACATGGCGATCGACCACGCGAGTTTCTGTCGAACAGCCGGTGGGGCGGCATTCATGTAGCGCCC
>CALKMY010000074.1 GCA_938091275.1 Candidatus Nanopelagicales bacterium
GGCCGCCTGCAACCCGTGTGCGTAGGCGATCAGCGCAGAAGCGGCCGGCTCCAGAACGTTGCTCACGGGACGATCGATGTCCGGCTCTGCCAAGAGCCGAGCGGCGGCTGCGAGCAGGATGTCATAGGCCGCCGACCCACGATCAAGTTGTTGGCTCACCGCTTTCGAAGCCTGCTGAGCATTCTCAGCCGCCGATGTACCCGGCATGCGGCGTGCCATTTCGTCGAGGACCCGCAGACGCTCGGCGAGTTCGTTGAGGGTGGGTGCAACCGAGGAGTCGGCTGCTCGCAACTCTTGCGCTGCGTCGTGGTGCAACGGCTCAATCGCGTGGATGACCTGAACGGTTTGAACGCGCACCGCGGTGTAGCGGGCGACAGAGTCGTACCCGATCGCGCCGCGACGAACAAGCGCCGGGGGAGACATGATCTGCGGAGCTGCCGTAAAGGGTGACAGCCGCCGCCAGGAACGCCCGCCGATGACCGCTACGACGGCGCCGATTGCCGAGACCGCGAACCACCCAGCACCGGTGACACCGGTTGCTGCGACGTCGATGATGCCCGCCGTCGCGGCGGACGCGCTCACGGCTGTGCCGCCGATGGTCATGACTTGTGACTGGACTTTGCGAACGTGATGAGTTCGCCGAGCCCGGCGGCTGTCTGCCGCGCTTCGTTTGGCCTCCCGTTCGAGTTCTCGACGACCAGCCGGTGTTCCACGGAATGCGTCGACGAGGTCAAGACCCTTGCGGATGCCAGCGTCCACGGCAGCGGCGAGCTCCGCCGCGTCCCGCTTGCCGTAACCCATAGGACGAGATTACGTCCCGGGCTACCGTGTCGGTTATGCGCGTTCGCATTCTGGTTGTCATCGCCCTCGTCTGCGGTGTGGCGATCGCTGGTTGCTCGCGCGCACCAGAGCCGGTTCCTGTCCCGGAACCGACGGTGCCCGCACCGGCGCCGACGGAGGACGACCTAACGGCGTTCTACGAACAGACCATCGAGTGGCGCGACTGCGGCGACGCCGAGTGCGCGCGCATCGACGTGCCGCTGGACTATTCGAATCTGGACGGTCGCACTACGGAGCTATCCTTGACCCGGGTTCCTGCAGCGGATGAGCCCATCGGTGCACTCCTCGTCAATCCTGGGGGACCGGGAGGCAGCGCCTTCGATTACGCCCGAGCAGCGGACTACATCGTCAGTCCCAGTATCCGCGACGCATTCGACGTCATCGGAGTCGATCCACGTGGGGTAGCGGGTAGTGACCCCATCCGGTGCTGGAGCGACGCGGAAATCGATTACTACTTCGCCAGCGATGGAACGCCGGATACACCCACGGAGGCGGAGGCAATCGCCGAAGACACGAACACCTTGCTCGAGGCGTGCGATAGCAAAGCGGGGGATGTGTGGGAGCACATGGACACGATCTCGACGACACGAGACATGGACATCGTTCGCACTCTGCTCGGTGAACCGGTTCTGAATTACCTTGGCAAGTCGTACGGAACTGCTATCGGCACTACGTATGCGGAACTGTTCCCACAGCGGGTTGGACGCATGGTGCTCGACGGCGTTCTTCCTGTGACGGCCAGTCAGGAAGAAGTGACGTTCGGGCAAGCGGTGAGCTTCGAGGCCTCGGTCAAGCACTTCGCGGCCGACTGCGTGGACTCCGGAGAGTGTCCTTTCGTCGGGAGTGCGCGAGAAGTCGAGCAGGCACTGCGGAGTTTCCTTGCTGGACTCGATGATTCGCCGTTGCCGACCGCCAGTGATCGTGAGTTGACAGAGTCGTTGGGCCAGTATGCGGTCCTGTCGTTTCTCTACTTCCCCAGTAGTGACTACCCGCGTCTTCGGGCAGCGTTGACCGAAGCAGTGGAGGAGGACGACGGAACGGCCCTGCTCTCACTCGTCGATGAGCGGGTGAACAGGTCTCCGGATGGTCGGTATCTGGATAACTCGACCGAAGCCTTCTACGCGGTGACCTGCGCGGACATGCCGTACAACGGAACAGTCGATGAAGTCGCGCGTCTGGCTTCCCAGTGGCAGGAAGAAGCACCAACCTTCGGGGAGGCATTCGCGTGGGGAATGCTCTCGTGCGTCGGCTGGCCGCAAGCCGCAGAGAATCTGGATTCCATCTCCGGTTCAGGAGCGGCTCCGATCCTGGTGGTCTCGACGAGACAGGATCCTGCTACCCCGTACGACTGGGGCGTAGACCTTGCGGGGTCGCTCGAGGACGCGCATCTGGTCACCTGGAACGCGACCAACCACACCGCGTACCGCGAGGGATCATCGTGTGTGGACGAAGCCGTGGACGAGTACCTGCTGACGGGCGTTACCCCCCCGGAGGACGTCACCTGCGATTAGACCTATACCCTAGGGGGGTATCTATGGCAGGAGGCACGATGGCCGGTTACACCGCCGACAAAGAAGCACTCGTCACAAGACTTCGACGGATTGAGGGACAGGTCCGGGGTTTGCAGCGGATGGTCGAAGACGACACCTACTGCATCGACGTCATCACGCAAGTGTCGGCAACGACGAAGGCTCTGCAGTCTGTTGCTCTGCTGCTGTTGGAGGACCATCTCGGCCACTGTGTTGCGCACGCTATGGCGGATGGTGGTGACGCGGCAGATGAGAAGGTCAGCGAGGCGTCCGCGGCCATCGCCCGACTGGTCAAGAGCTGAGACAGGGCCGCAGATGGGCATCTCCCAGGAGTACGCCGTTCGTGGCATGACATGTGACCACTGCGTTATCGCCGTGACCGAGGAAATCTCCGCGCTGTCGGGCGTGATTAGCGTGGATGTCGATCTCGTTGTGAACGGCAACTCTCGTGTCTCTGTTGCCAGTGAACATCCCCTGGATGCGAACCTCGTTCGCGTCGCAGTTGATGAAGCCGGATACGAGATCAGCGACTAGTCGGCCATGAACACCCCCGTGTCTGCTGCGACTGAGGTTGATCTCGACATCACGGGAATGACGTGTGCCTCCTGCGCGGCGCGTGTGGAGAAGAAACTGAACCGAATGCCGGGGGTCATAGCCACGGTTAACTATGGGACCGATCGAGCTCACATCGCCTTACCGAAAGGCACATCGATCGATGACGCCATCGCGACCATCGAAGCAACGGGATACAGGGCGCAAAGGCCGAGAGTTGAATCCGAGCGCGAGCGCGCCTACGACGAGCCAGAAGTCCGCAACCTTCGCCGT
>CALKMY010000075.1 GCA_938091275.1 Candidatus Nanopelagicales bacterium
CCTACCACGGGGGCATGAACCCTCTGACGGCCACGTATCTGAACCGGCTCAGTGACCTGTTGTTTATCCTCGCGCGCACCGCCAACGCCGGGGATGATGTGCTGTGGCAGCCGGGTGCTCGCTCCTGAAGTCGTGCATCACATAGTGGCGATAACCACTGAACGGGCGATATCGCCTACGAAAGCCCCTTGCCCGTCCCCGCGACGGTGATCCGGGTTTCAGCGCGCTTGAGAGCGGAGGGGTCCTCGGTCTCGTCCCCCGCCGCCTGAGCACGGGACAGTGCAGTTTGGGCTCGCTCGAGGTCGATGTCCTCGGCGAGCTCGGCGACCTCGGCAATGACGTTGACCTTGTTGGAATCCACGGAGAAGAAACCGCCGTGGACGGCGACCATCATCTTGTTGCCATCCGACTCCTCGATGCGCAGCGGACTCTCCAGCAACAGCGCCAGCACCGGTTCGTGGCCGGGAAGAATTCCGATCTCACCCTCCGGTGTCTTCGCGACGACGGACTTCGCCTCGCCCTGCCACAGCAGGCGCTCAGCGGAGACGACCGCGACTTCCAGAGTGGAACCTTCGGCCACGGTTACTTCTTCTCCAGTTCCGCGGCCTTGCGCTCGACGTCTTCGATGCCACCGCACATGAAAAAGGCCTGCTCGGGCAGGTGGTCGTAGTCACCTTCGGCCAGCTTCTTGAACGATGCGATGGTCTCCTCAATCGGCACGAACGAGCCCGGCTGGCCGGTGAAGGCCTCCGCCACGAACATGTTCTGCGACAAGAAGCGCTGGATGCGACGCGCACGGCCGACAATGATCTTGTCCTCTTCGGAGAGTTCGTCAATGCCGAGGATCGCGATGATGTCCTGGAGGTCCTTGTAGCGCTGGAGAATCTCCTTGACACGAGCCGCGACCGCGTAGTGCTCGTCACCGATGTAGCGAGGATCCAGAATCCGCGAAGTGGAGTCGAGCGGGTCCACCGCCGGGTAGATACCCAACTCCGAAATCGGGCGCGACAGCACGGTGGTGGCGTCCAGGTGCGCGAAGGTCGTCGCCGGCGCCGGGTCGGTGAGGTCGTCCGCGGGGACGTAGATCGCCTGCAGCGACGTGATCGAGTGACCGCGGGTCGAGGTGATGCGCTCTTGCAGCTGACCCATCTCGTCGGCCAAGGTCGGCTGGTAGCCCACCGCGGAGGGCATGCGACCGAGCAGGGTCGACACCTCCGAACCGGCCTGCGTGAAGCGGAAGATGTTGTCGATGAACAACAGCACGTCTTGCTTTTGCACATCACGGAAGTACTCCGCCATGGTCAACGCAGCCAACGCGACGCGAAGACGGGTGCCCGGAGGCTCGTCCATCTGACCGAAGACCAGAGCGGTCTTCTCGATAACCCCGGATTCGGTCATTTCCAAAAAGAGGTCGTTGCCCTCACGGGTGCGCTCGCCCACACCGGCGAACACCGAAACGCCGCCGAAGTTCTCCGCGACTCGGTAGATCATCTCCTGGATCAGCACAGTCTTGCCGACGCCGGCACCGCCGAACAGGCCGATCTTGCCGCCCTTGACGTACGGGGTAAGCAAGTCGATGACCTTGATACCGGTGGTGAAGACCTCGGTCTTCGACTCCAGTTGGTCGAAGGCGGGCGCCTGCCGGTGGATACTCCAGCGCTCGCTGATATCGAGGCTGGCCGCATCCACATCGAGCGGAACACCGAGGGTGTTCCAAACATGGCCCTTGGTGACATCACCGACAGGAACGGTGATGGCGTCGCCGCTGTCGTGCACGGGGGCACCCCGGACGAGACCGTCGGTGGGCTGCATCGAGACGGCTCGCACCATGTTGTCACCGATGTGCTGCGCGACCTCGAGGGTCAGGGTTTGAGCCCCACCACCATCGTCACCTATGTCTAAGGACACATCGACGGTCAGTGCGTTATACAACGCGGGCATCGCCTCGACGGGGAACTCCACGTCGACGACCGGGCCTGTCACGCGGGCAACGCGCCCGACGCCGGTGGTGGTCTCAGTCGTTGCGGTCATCTCGTTCCTCTTCCTTCGCTTTCGTATTCGGTGGTCTTACGCGGAGAGGGCGTCGGCGCCGCCGACGATCTCGCTGATTTCCTGGGTGATCTCCGCCTGGCGGGCCTGGTTGGCCTGACGGGTCAAGGAGCGGATGAGCTCCTCGGCGTTATCCGTCGCAGACTTCATGGCTCGTCGACGGGCGGCGTGCTCAGAGGCTGCCGACGTCAACAGGGACAGGTACACCATCTGCTCGATGTACCGGGGAAGGAGCGCGTCGAGGACACCCTCCGGACTGGGCTCGAACTCGTACAGCGGGAAGGGCATCCCAGACTCGTTCGGCTCGATGACCTCATCGACGACCTCCAGCGGGAGGATCCGGCGCACGCGAGTCTCCTGGCTACCCATGTTGACGAAGTGGGTGTAGATGACGTGAATCTCGTCGACTCCCCCCTCCTGGTTTTCATCGCCGTGGAAGGCAGTCAGCAGGTCCTCTCCGATGCGTTTGGCGTCCGCATAACTGGGCTGATCGGTGAATCCGGTGTACTCACCGCCCATCTCCCGACCGCGGAAGCGGTAGTACGACACGCCCTTTCGACCGACAACGAACGGCAGGACCGTCAT
>CALKMY010000076.1 GCA_938091275.1 Candidatus Nanopelagicales bacterium
ACGTATCGCACCTGATGCCCTGCGTCTCGCCAGACCCGATTGATCATGTCGAAGGCAACATAGGTATTCGCATGCCCGATATGTGTTGCGTCATACGGGGTTATCCCGCACACGTACATCGTCGCGTGTGGCCCGGGCGCAGTCGGGCGCACGACACCGGTCGAGGTATCGAAAAGGGCGAGAGGTTTTCCCTTTCCGCGCAGAGCGCGCGGCATAGGTGCCGACCAAGACTCCACGTGGGAAGCCTACTCAGGCGTGCGCAACGCAGCGGTGCGCGCTTAGAAGACCGGCCAGGGAATGGCGGGCCACTCCTCGTGGGGAAACGGGTAGCGCCCCGAGTCAATCAAGGCCCGCACGCGAGCCGTCAGTGCCACCAACTCGTCGGCGTTCACGAATGCGGCCAGTTCGGCAACGGACGTCCCATTCTTCGTGTCTCGATCATCGTCTTCCAGGATTGTCAAGAGTTGCTGCAACCGAAGCACGTCCTGAGCATGGATTGATTCCCCGGCCCATCCCCACAGAACGGTCCGCAGTTTCGGTTCACTCGCCAAGGACACACCGTGGTCGATGGCCCATACCCGTCCGGTGTCGTCCGTGATGACGTGCCCACCTTTGCGGTCCCCGTTGTTGATGACAGCGTCGAGCAGGGCCATGTGTTGCAGTCGCTGGTCATCCGCATGCACCAGGGCAACCGGGCGACCGGATGCATCCTCGGCGCTCAGAACCTGGTGCCAAGCCGGCGGGACCTCATCGGCCGACACGACATCGACGAGCCTGTGCGTGGGGTCCTCGGTTACCCACAGTTGGCACATTCCAGGACCCGCTGGTCCATCGCCTCGCCAGATGGTCGGTGGAATCAGGTTGAACCCCAACATTCGGTCGACGAGATAGGCAGCGACCTCCCTGCCGCTCAGGGTCCCGTCGGGAAAGTCCCACAGTGGACGTTCTCCCTGTTGCGGCTTGTACACACACTTCAGTGATCCGCCGAGAGTGCACCTCCACGTGGCGTTGCTGGCGCTGACGAGCTGCCCGTCAACCGCGAGGTCATCGTGCGCAAGACGTTCACGAATATCGCGTGACCAGATGTCGTAAGAATTCTCGCCGGGAATGCCGGTGTTCACGATCGCCGTTTGTATCCGTTGGCTCGTGGACACATGTGTCCCTGCGGATCGAGCGGCTGCTGACAAAATGGGCACGCCGGACGACCACTGGACACAATCACGCGGGTGCGCTCGGCAAACGCTCGCGCATACGGCGCTGACATCCACACGCGAACGGTGTCGGGGCCCTCGGAGTCATCATCGGCCAACTCCGGCGGCTCGAAGTCTTCGACGTCGGAAACGGCATGCGCTTCGATGATGACGAGGTTGTTCGCCTCGTCCCACCCCAGAGCCATCGCACCAACACGAAACTCCTCTTCGAGTGGGAGATCCAACGGCGCGTTGTCCGACAGCTCCACCGGGGCCTTCTCGGGAACGACGTCTTCGGGCGCGCGTGAACCTCTGACCTCATCCAGCAGTTGATCAATCCGATCTGACAGCGCATCCGCCTGCTGCTTCTCGAAGGCCACGGAGACGATCTCGTCCCCGGATTTCGCCTGCAGGTAGAAGGTCCGCTCGCCCGGCATTCCCACCGTGCCGACCACGAAGCGCTCGGGTAGCCGGAATTCCCATATTCGCCTAGCCATGACCGGCTCCCCCACCGACCGGTGCGTCGGCCGAGACGCCTGCGCTCGTGCTCGCTAGGAACGCCACATCCGATCCGGTGTCATTGATCCGCACAACGAAGGGGCGCACCTTGGTGTACCGCACGATCGACACCGAGCACGGATCAACGCTTAACCGCTGGAAGGCATCGAGGTGCATACCGAGTGCATCGGCGAGTACTGCCTTGATGACGTCACCGTGGCTGACGACCGCAAGGACGTCGGCATCACGCGACTGCTGAGTCCAGTCTCGGATGGCAGACACCGCGCGCATACTCATGGCCATCAAGGACTCCCCGTCGGGAAAGGTGACAGCACTCGGGTGACTTTGCACCTGCTTCCACAGCGGCTTCTTGGCCAACGTTGCTAGCGACTGTCCGGTCCATGTCCCGTAGTCGCACTCGGTGAACCGTTCGTCAACGACCACGTCGCTGGCGTTTCGTTCTTGCTGCGCGTGGATGTGTGAAGCCGTTTCGCGGGTGCGCTCGAGGGGAGACGTCACGATAGTGGCGAAGGGCACTGCAGCGAGCCGGCGCGCCAAGGCCGTCGCCTGCTCCTGGCCCACCTCGTCCAGGGTGACCCCGGGGCTCCTGCCGGCGAGGATCCCTCGCTCGTTGGCCGAGGTTCGACCATGGCGAACAAGAACAATGGTGGGCACTACGTCAGCCTATGAGGCATTCACTTCTTCGGCACGCACACATCGACCGCCTCGTGCGGTATCTAGATCGCGCTGATTGTCCCCGTCGCCAATAGCGCCAGCAGAAGACTGCCTAACACGACCCGGTAGATGACGAAGGGTAGAAAGGAGCGAGTGGAGACCCAGCGAATCAGCCACGCGATGACGAGATAGCCGATGGTCAGAGCGATGATCGTGGCGAGGATGGTCTGACCCCACTGCACGTTGTCATCCGAGCCAATCTTCGTCGCCTCGTAGAGACCGGATGCGAGTACCGCCGGAATGGCCAGCAGGAACGCATAGCGCGTGGCGGCAGATCGTGAATACCCCATGGCCAGGCCGACCGAGATCGTGGCACCCGAGCGTGACACCCCCGGGATCAATGCCAACGCTTGGCCGAACCCGAACAGCAATCCGTCTTTGGCGTTAAGAGCCTCGAGTGCCTTGGTCTTTGAGCCCCAACGGTCGACGAGACCAAGAACGACGCCGAAGACGATCAAGACCGTTGCGACGAGCCACAGGTTGCGGGCGGCCGTCTCGATCACGGGAGCAAAGGTGAATCCGAGGATGGCTATCGGCAGCGTGCCGATGATCACGTACCAGCCCATCCGTGCATCGATACTCCCCCGCACCTCGGGCCGACCAAGGCTCACGAACCATGTCGACAGAATGCGCGCCAAGTCTCGACGGAAATAGATCAACACCGCGATTTCGGTGCCGATTTGGGTAACAGCCGTGAAAGCAGCTCCAGGATCACCCCAACCGAACAGCCGGGAGACGATCAGAACGTGAGCGGAGCTCGATATCGGCAGGAACTCTGTGAGCCCCTGAACAACCCCAAGGATGACTGCTTCGAGCCACCCGATGGGTTCGTTCATCAATCAGCCAGTCCCGACGCTTCCAGAACCTGCGACATCATCCGCAGCGTGCCGACGCGCTCGTCGATGGTTCCCGCGAAGGAACTAATGCTGAGAGTGGTGACACCCGCCTCGGCGTATGCGTGGAGTCGTTCACCGATTCGTTCGGGTGGCCCCAACAGTGACGTCTTGTCCAAGAATTCGAACGGCACCGCCGCGGCCGCTCCCGCGTAGTCCTTATTCATGTATTTGTCCTGGACGTCGATGGCCGCCTGTTCGTATCCCATGCGACTCATGAGTTGGTTGTAGAAGTTCTTGTCTCGCGAACCCATACCCCCGACATACAGGGCCGCGTAGGGGCGCACCAGTTCTGCGCACGCCTCGACGTCCTTTCCTGGAACGACGGGCACGGTGGGAACCACATCGAACCCCTCCATCGTCTTGTCGACTTTCGCTCGTCCAGCGACGATGGGCTCCATGAGCCCGGCGGCATCCTCCGGGCTAAAAAAGATGGCGAGCCACCCGTCGGCGATTTCGCCGCATAGCTCGAGATTCTTCGGCCCGATGGCCGCCAGGTAAATCGGCAAGGAATCACGAACGGGGTGAACGGTCAGCGTGAGCGACTTTCCGGGACCGTCCGGCAATGGCAACTGCCAGAACTCTCCGTCGTAGGACACTCGCTCACGACGAAGGGCCATGCGCACGATGTCGACGTACTCCCGTGTCCGCGCGAGAGGCTTGTCGAACCGCACTCCGTGCCAACCCTCAGATACCTGCGGCCCGGATACACCCAGGCCGAGACGGAATCGCCCCCCGGACAGCGTGTCCAAGGTGGCCGCGGTCATCGCGCAGTTGGCCGGTGTTCGACCGGGAATCTGAAAGATTGCCGCTCCGACGTCGATCGTCGTCGTTTGCGCGGCGATCCAACTGAGCACGGTGGCGGCATCGGAGCCGTAAGCCTCGGCTGCCCAGGCCACCGCGTAGCCCAGACGGTCGGCTTCGCGAGCCACTTCGAGGTTGTCGGCATCGTTACCGGCGCCCCAGTAACCCAGGTTCACTCCCAATTTCATAACGCCACCCTAGGGCCAAAGCCGCCTTCACGGCCCGTTGACCAATAGCGTGCGGTTATGCAGCAACGACCGCTCGGAAAATCCGGGCTCTGGGTGGGACGTATCGGCCTCGGCACGATGACCTGGGGACGCCAAACCGATGAGTACGAGGCGCGCGATCAGTTGGCTGCGTTCTTGGATGTTGGCGGCACATTGATCGACACCGCCGACAGTTACGCCAAGGGCGTGAGCGAGGAAATGCTCGGCATGCTCATCCAGGAATTCGATTGCCGCGCCGACATCGTCCTCGCCACCAAGGCAGTGCAACGTCCCGACACCGAGCGTCGGCTGGATGCGAGCAGAGGCCACCTGGTGAGCGCCCTGGATGCGTCCTTGAAGCGTTTGGACGTCGACCATGTTGATCTGTGGCAACTGCATCGATGGGACTCCTGGACACCGATCGAAGAGACGCTGTCCGCCGTCGACCACGCACTGCGGTCAGGGAAGGCCCGCTACGTCGGAATCTCCAACTACAGCGGGTGGCAAACAGCCCGCGCCTGCACGCTGCAGGAAACACGCGGCGTCGCCCCATTCGTCACAACCCAGATGGAGTACTCCTTGCTCGAGCGGGGAATCGAGCGAGAGATTGTCCCCGCTGCCCCGTCGCTGGGAATCGGCATTTTGCCGTGGTCTCCCCTCGGCCGAGGGGTTTTGACAGGCAAGTACCGGCACTCCATCCCTATTGATTCTCGCGGCGGGAATCCGGACACCAGTGGGTTCGTCAACGCCTACAACAATGAACGCTCTCATCGCATCGTGGACGCGGTCTGTACCGCCGCCGAAGGCCTTGATGCGGCACCGGGTGAGGTTGCCCTCGCGTGGCTGCGCGATCGTCCCGGCGTCGTCGCCCCCATCGTCGGTGCTCGCACCACGCAACAGTTGATCTCCGCCCTTGGCAGTGAAGAACTCGACTTGCCGAGCGAGATTGTTACCGCCCTCGATGACATTTCCGAACCTGATGCGGGATATCCCGAGAGTGGTTGGGCGCAACGCCGGTAAACGTGCGGTTCTCGGCGTAGGCTCGCAGTGTGCCGCAGCGCCACAGCACCTGGGAATTCCGCGAGGTGAGCGTCTCGCGCGATACCCCACGGGAGGAGGCCCGGCAGATTCTCACCTCCACCGCCGAAACCGGCCGGTGGGAGCTCGACCGGACACGCATTTTCCGGGATGGCAGACGTCACTACCGTCT
>CALKMY010000077.1 GCA_938091275.1 Candidatus Nanopelagicales bacterium
GGACAGCGTGGTTAGAGGCGTCCTCGAGGCGTAGACCGTGAGAAGTCGTTCGAACGCGACAACCCTTGGCATGCTTGTCTCATGGCCATCGACGAGGTACCCCTCGAGGAGTTGAGGCGCCGCTCCAGCGCGAAGTGGCGCTCCTATCCGTCGGATGTCCTGCCGGCGTGGGTTGCCGAGATGGACTTCACGCTGGCCGAGCCGATCGCCCACGCTCTCCGCAGCGCCGTGGACAACTCCGACACCGGGTATCGGTGGGCGGACGACGTCCCCGCGACGTTGGCCGAGTTCGCCAGCGACGAGTGGAACTGGCAGATCGATCCGGGCAACGTGACGGTGCTCGCTGACGTGATGAGTTCGGTCGGGCAATCGCTTCTCCACCTCACCGATCCGGGGTCGACCGTCGTCATCAACCCGCCGGTCTACCCGCCGTTCTTCTCAACGGTGGAAAAAGTCGCGTCGCGACATCTGCGAGACGTTCCGTTGATTGCGGATGCTGGTCGCTACAGGTTGGACATGGACGGGCTCGCAGAAGCCTTCGCCGACCCAGCGGTTCAGGCCTACCTGCTGTGCTCACCGCACAACCCCACCGGGACGGTTCATGCCGTGGAGGATCTGCGCCGTATCGCCGATCTCGCCGCCGAGCACGATGTCGTCGTTATCGCCGATGAAGTGCACGCTCCGATGACGCTCGCGGGGGCGAAGCACACACCCTTTTTGAAGGCTGCCGCCGACGTCGCGGATCTGCGCGCGGTAGCGATCATGTCGGCATCGAAGACGTGGAATATCCCCGGCTTGAAGTGCGCTCAAGTGGTGGCAGCTCCGACGGTTGTCGAGCGTTTGCGCGAGCGCCTTCCTATCGAAGTGACGTATCTCGTGGGGCATTTCGGGGTCCTGGCGAGTCTTGCGGCGTATCGGGAGGGTGCTGCCTGGCGACGCGAGATGCTCTCGGCGTTGGATAGTCGTCGTCGTCAGTTGTTCACCGCACTAGAGGACATGGCTGGAGTGTCGATGACCTGGCCGGAGGCGTCTTTTCTTGCCTGGGTTCGCATGGAAGGGCTGGGCGACGACCCTGCCGAAGTGATCCGGGAGCAAGGCAAGGTCGCGCTGACGTCCGGATCGGCATTCGGTTCTCCCGGTGTAGGGCACGTGCGCATAAATTTCGCGACGTCTGAAGCGATCCTGGCCGAGGTTGTGTCCAGGCTGGGATCCGTGGTGGCTGCTCATGCGTCGTAGCTTTATGGGGCTCGCTCGGTCTGCGGTGATCACGGTCACAGCGTTGGCGGTGAGTCTGCCGGCGGTGGTGGCCGCGCAGGGGGCCCACGCCGATGAGCACCGGAAATTGGATGCCGTGGCTATCGGTGACTCGGTCATGCTCGGTGCCAAATCTCAGTTGAAGGCAGCCGGCGTGCGAAAGGTCGACGCGGCTGTGAGTCGACAGGCGTCTATTGGTCCAGGGCTTGTTCAAGAACGAGGAGCCTTCCTCCCCGAGCACGTGGTTGTCCACCTGGGAACCAACGGGACCTACACCTTGAAAATGTGCCGGCGGCTCGTGCGCTCGGCCGGACCAGCAAGAACCGTGTACTTGGTGACCGTCAAGGTTCCCCGCGCCTGGGAAGACGTGAATAACCGGATGCTGCGTCGATGCGACGCGAAATTCCGAAGCGATCGGGTTGTCCTGGTGGACTGGAACTCCGTGGCCTCCAAGAATCCCGAATACTTGTACGCGGACGGTTACCACCTGCGCCCAGAGGGAGCGAAGGCCTTCGCGCGGATGGTTCGCAAAGCGATCTCGACGCCACGAGCGCCGTACCTCGACCGGCTCTAGCCGGCTGATTGCCCGTTGGATCGGTCCATTCGTTAGCCACGTCACACCGGCCCTGTGCCGTTGCTCACAAGACAGCGCTTACACACGAGTGTCGAGGTGCGAATGGCGCTGCGAAGCGGGAACCTCAAGGCAATCCCGCCCTCCAGGGGTCACCCATCTCGATCGGACAACGGAGTCACGATGGCACTACGGGGACTAGAAGACGCGCCTACACGCAACAAGCAACTTCTTGAATGGGTCGAGGAAGTCGCGGAGTTAACACAGCCGGACGGCATCGAATGGTGCGATGGGTCGAGGCACGAATGGGACCGATTGACCGGGGATCTGGTCGATGCCGGAACGCTCATCAAGCTGAATCAGGAGCGTCGACCAAATTCATTCCTCGCACGCAGCGACCCAAGCGACGTGGCGCGCGTCGAACAGCGGACCTTCATCTGCTCGCAACGGGAAGTCGACGCGGGCCCGACGAACAACTGGGCCGATCCCAGTGAGATGCGAGCCACATTGAACGGTTTGTTCGCCGGGTCGATGCGTGGTCGCACCATGTATGTCATTCCGTTTTCCATGGGTCCGCTGGGTTCTCATATCTCCCAACTAGGCGTCGAAATCACGGACTCGCCATATGTCGTCTTGAGCATGCACATCATGACGCGCATAGGAACACCTGCACTGGAGGAGATCGGGGAGTTTGGCGATTTCGTTCCATGTCTGCACTCGGTGGGCTTTCCGCTCATTGATGACGCTGGAGTCGCCAGGCAAGACGTCTCGTGGCCGTGCAGCGACACGAAGTACATCGTCCACTTTCCCGAGACGCGCGAAATCGTGTCCTTCGGAAGTGGCTACGGCGGCAACGCTCTGCTCGGCAAGAAGTGCTCCGCACTTCGCATCGCGTCGGCGATGGCGCGTGATGAAGGCTGGCTTGCCGAACACATGCTCGTCTTGCGAGTGACGTCGCCCGACGGTGACGTCTTCCACATTTCCGCGGCGTTCCCGTCTGCCTGCGGAAAGACCAACCTGGCAATGCTCGAGCCCTCGATACCGGGGTGGACGGTCGAGACTATCGGCGACGACATCGCGTGGATGCGGTACGGCGAGGATGGCCGGCTGTACGCCATCAATCCCGAAGCCGGCTTCTTCGGCGTTGCTCCGGGAACAGGAATGGACACCAACGCGAATGCTGTTCGCACCCTCGAAGCAGGCAACAGCATCTTCACCAACGTCGCCCTGACGGACGACGGAGACGTGTGGTGGGAAGGCTTGACACCAGAGCCGCCGGCTCACGCCATCGATTGGAAGGGCCGGG
>CALKMY010000078.1 GCA_938091275.1 Candidatus Nanopelagicales bacterium
CAACTACGAGTCCGCCGCGTACGGCGATATCTCCCTGGCCCGCGCTCTGGAGGTCTCCTGCAACACTGTGTTCTACGGACTGGCCGATCGAATGTGGGAGCAGGCCGGGGGAGACGACGCGGGGCGTGACGGCGCAGACCCGGTTGCCGATGCGGCCCGTCAACTAGGTCTGGGAGAGGCCACCGGCATCGACCTTCCGGTGGAATCCGAAGGCCGCATTGCGAGTCGCGAGTTCAAGGCCGAGAACTGGGAACGCAAACGAGACACCTGGTGCAAGAACGCCGTCGAGGGCTACCCGGAGACCCGCAAGTCCGACCCCGAGCTCGCCGACTACTTCGCTGCCCTGGATCGAGAGAATTGCGCGGACGGTTTCCGATGGCGTGAAGGTGACGCGTTGAACGCCTCCATCGGCCAGGGCGACACGGCAGTGACACCGCTGCAAATGGCGATGGTTTACGCAGCCATCGCCAACGGAGGCACCGTTTACGAGCCACGAATGGTCAAAGCGATCATGTCCGCCGACGGCAGCCAGATCCAAGAGATCCCACCGATCGTCTCCAACGAGATCACCGGAAGTCGCGCCCGGCAATCGATCCGCTTCCTGCAGCGCTCGTTACCCCGAGTCACGACCGAAGGCTCCGGTCGCGACCCGTTCTCGGGCTTCCCCCTCGATCAGATACCGGTGGCCTCAAAAACCGGCTCCGCGCAGGTGACCGGGGACAAGGTCTCGACATCATGGTTCGCCTCGTACGCACCGGCCGATGACCCGCAATACGCCGTCGTCATGATGGTGACGCAGGGCGGGTTGGGGTCCAAGACCTCCGGTCCGAGTGTGCGGAAGATCTACGAAGCGTTGTTCGGAGTCGACGGACAGGACGTGAACTCTCGGCGCAGCGTGCTCGTGGATGGCAAGCCAAGTTCGGACCTGCCGGTGATTAGAGAAGATGGAACGCCCGTGATACCGCTCGGTAAGGATTCCGGCCTACCGGAGGCGCGCGAAACGGTGACGGCCCGCGGCGACGGGGGCGGTGGTTAGTCGTGGCGAATCTTTTCCCGATGCAAGCTTCGGACGCTGCGGTGGCGCCCCAGCGCGATCGTGGCGGTGGCTATTGGCGCGACCTCGATTGGATTTTGCTGATCGCGGCGTTCGCGTTGTCACTGATGGGCTCGCTGCTGGTCTGGTCCGCGAGTCGAGCCGATCTCGCTTCAGAGAGTGATCCACAGTCCTATCTCAAGCGCCACTTGATCAACATCGGCGTCGCTCTCGCTCTCGGATTCATCGCCTCCCGCATCAACTACCGACTGCTACGGGCATACACGCCCGTGGTCTACGTGGCGTCGATGGTTCTCTTGCTCGTCCCGTTTGTTCCCGGCCTTGGCGTGACCATCGCTGGGGCCCGGGCCTGGATCGATGTCCCACTTGGCGCGACGATCCAGCCGTCGGAGTTCGCGAAGATCACGGTGATCTTGATGATGGCGGCGCTGTTGTCCGAGCGGCGCGACCGGGAAGAGGAGCCGTCAGCCCAAGACGTGCTGCTGGCTCTCGCGGTCGCGGCGATTCCGACGGCGATCATCCTCGTGCAGAACGACACGGGGACGGTGTTGATCCTCGCCGCCGTATCCCTGTCGATAGTGGCAGTGTCCGGCGTGCGCACCCGGTGGCTCGTCGGCTTGATCGGGGCCGCGATCCTCGGGGTGCTGGCGTCGATCCAACTCGGCTTGCTGCAGGAATACCAAGTGGACCGTCTGACATCGTTCATCAACCCCGACGAAGATGTCAGCGCCAGCGCCTACAACGCCAACCAGGCGCGCATCGCGATCGGCGGTGGAGGGCTGGACGGCTACGGACTGTTCGAAGGACCCCAAACACAGGGCAACTTCGTTCCGGTGAACGAAAGTGACTTTATCTTCACGGTGGCGGGCGAGGAGCTCGGGTTCCTCGGCTCGGCGCTGTTGATCGCGTTGATGGCCGTCATCTTGTGGCGGGCGGTGTTGATCGCGTGGAAAGCCGATGACCTCTACGGCCGGCTCGTAGCCACGGGCGTGGCCGCGTGGCTGGCGTTCCAGATGTTCGAGAACAGCGGCATGACCTTGGGAATTATGCCCATCACGGGAATCCCGTTGCCCTTCGTCTCCGCCGGCGGCACCTCGATGATGGCGACGTGGATCGCACTCGGCCTGCTGCAAACTGTGCGCCTGCATTCGCTCGCGGTTCAGCGTTCCGAGGTCTAGCCCCCTCGGGGTCGCTACCCTGGAGGGCATGAGCGCCACAGTTTCCGAACATCTAGATACTCGAGCATCGCTTCGCGCCGGGCGCGACGTCGGGGCAAGCCACTTCGATCGTCTCGAGCCGCTGCTGGCGCGCATCAGCAAGCCGATCCAGTACGTCGGTGGAGAGGTGAACTCCGTCGTCAAAGACTGGGAAGACGCCACGGTGCGGTGGGCGCTGATGTATCCCGATGCCTACGAAGTCGGCGCCCCCAATCAGGGTGTGCAAATCCTGTACGAGGTTCTCAACGGACGCGAGGATGTTCTCGCCGAGCGCACCTATGCGGTGTGGCCCGATCTCGAGGAACTGATGCGAGAACACGATGTTCCGCAATTCACCGTCGATGGTCATCGGGCGGTGGGGGATTTCGACGTCCTCGGACTGTCCTTCGCGACCGAACTCGGATACACGAACATGCTCAACGCACTCGATCTCGCCGGAGTTCCTGTGCACGCGGCAGATCGACTCGGTGACGAGCCGCTCGTCATCGCCGGAGGGCATGCGGCCTTCAACCCGGAGCCGATTGCTGATTTCCTGGACGCCGCGGTCCTCGGCGATGGTGAGGAAGCCGTCCTGCTGATCACCGGCATCATCAACCAGTGGAAGCGCCAGGGGCGACCTGGTGGTCGGGAAGAGCTGCTGCTGCGACTGGCGCGGACGGGATCGATTTACGTTCCCCGCTTCTACGACGTCCAGTACTTAGCGGATGGGCGCATCCAGCGGGTGGCACCGAACCGCTCCGACGTCCCGTGGCGGGTTAGCAAGCACACGCTGATGGATTTGGACGAATGGTCGTATCCGAAAGCACCGCTCGTGCCGCTCGCCGAGACCGTGCACGAACGCATGAGTGTCGAGATCTTTCGCGGGTGCACCCGCGGGTGTCGGTTCTGTCAAGCCGGCATGATCACCCGGCCCGTGCGTGAGCGCTCCATCACCGGGGTCGCGGAGATCGTTGAAGGCGGCCTGAAGGCCACAGGCTTCGAGGAGGTTGGCCTGTTGTCGCTGTCGAGCGCGGATCATTCTGAGATCGCCGACATCGCGCGCAACCTGGCCGACCGATACGAGGACTCTCAGACTTCCTTGTCCTTGCCGAGTACGCGGGTCGACGCGTTCAATGTCGACCTTGCCAACGAGTTGTCCCGTAACGGACGCCGTAGTGGACTGACGTTCGCTCCCGAGGGTGGCAGCGAGCGCATGCGCCGAGTCATCAACAAGCAGGTGACCGAAGAAGACCTGATTCGCACGGTCACGACTGCCTACGCGGCGGGTTGGCGTCATGTGAAGTTGTACTTCATGTGTGGGTTGCCGACGGAAACCGATGACGATGTTCTGCAGATCGCCTCAATGGCGAAGGAAGTCATCAAAGCCGGCCGGGAAGCGTCAGGCCGACGCGACATCAAGTGCACGGTGAGCATCGGTGGGTTCGTACCCAAGCCGCACACGCCGTTCCAGTGGGCGTCGCAACTCGATCACGAGAGTACCGATGCTCGATTGGCGAAGTTGAAGGATGCGATTCGCTCCGACCGTGAATACGGCAAAGCGATCGGACTTCGCTATCACGACGGCAAGCCGGGAATCGTGGAAGGTTTGCTCTCCCGGGGGGATCGGCGTATTGCGCGTGTGATCGAGCAAGCGTGGCGGGCGGGCGCACGTTTTGACGGATGGAGCGAGCACTTCTCCTTCGACCGCTGGATGGAGTG
>CALKMY010000079.1 GCA_938091275.1 Candidatus Nanopelagicales bacterium
CACGTTCGCGGTATTCCTCTATCGCCGCCCGCTGGATCAACTGCAGATGTCCGTGGCCTACCCCAACCTCAAGGTTCGACTTGTGGGCTTCCTTCCCGGCATCACCACTCCCGGGGGCGTCACCCATCAAGCCATCGATGACGTCGCGGTGATGCGCGCTATTCCCAACATGACGATCGTGGAAACCGGCGATGCGACCGAGGTCGAATCGGTCGTCGACGTCGCCCACGCCGTGGACGGGCCCGTCTACGTTCGCATGCTGCGCGGTGAGGTTCCGCGATTGTTCCCCGCAGACGAACCGATGCAGTTCAACCGGGCGCGGGTCCTCAGTCTCGGCGGAGACGCTCTCGACGCGCCGGCCGAACTCGTCGTACTCACCTCCGGAATCCTGACCGAGGAAGCCCTGCGGGCCATTCCCGCGCTCCGCTCAGCAGGCGTGTCGGTGTCCCATCTTCATGTGTCCACCCTGAAGCCCTTCACCGATCCGACCATCGTCACTGCGCTTTGCTCCGCGACTGCGGGGGTTATCACCATGGAGAACCACTTGACGACCGGCGGCCTCGGGTCGGCCGTCGCGGAGGTCATGGCGGAAAACTCGATCGCCACTCCTTTGCACCGCATGGGCCTGCGAGACACCTACGCGCATGGAGCGTCCCAGCCATACCTGCTCGCCGAGTATCACCTCGATGCCCTGTCGCTAGTGGGAGTGGCCGAGAACGTGCTCGATCGACCTCTCGGAGTCTCTGATTCGGATCTCACCGAGGTACGCGTCGCCGCAACACATAGCAACGCGAAGGTCGAAGCGCTGTGACCGCAGCTGTATCCGGCGACCTCATCGAAATCGACTACCGAATCACCGCCGAGAACCCCCGCGCAATCGCCGACGCGATCCGCGTCGAGCAGACCATCGAATTCCCCTTCGAGCTCGCACCGGAGTGGATTCAACAAGACGTGGTCGGTCAGGTACTCAACGATGACGGCAGCGACATCACCATCGGATACAACCCGGGGGTGGCCGGCGGTGGCCTGGTGCAAGTGCTCAACTTGTTGTGGGGCAACGTCTCGCTGTTCCCCGGGGTCCGGGTCCGTGGCCTGCGCTTACCCGACTCGATCCTCGAAGAATTCCGTGGCCCCCGTTTCGGAATCCCGGGACTTCGATCCCTCTTCGGCGCTTCCAAGCGCCCCTTGGTGTGTACCGCGGTGAAGCCGATGGGGTCCAGCCCGCAGACATTGGCGGCCATGGCTCGGACCATCGCAACAGCCGGATTCGACATCATCAAGGACGATCATGGACTCGCCGATCAGCCCTGGGCCACGTGGCGCGACCGCGTCACGACCATCGCCCAGGCGGTGAACGAAGCGGCATCGGAGACCGGCCACCCGTCCGCATACATGCCGAGCCTGAATGTCCCTGCCGACTCTCTGCGGGAGGCGGCCTTCTTCGCGAAGGAAGCGGGGGCCGGAGCGTTGCTGGTCCTGCCCGGCATCTCTGGTTTCGACGCGATGCGCTCTCTTGCCGATGATGACGACCTGGCTCTCCCCATCATGGCTCACCCCTCGTTCCTCGGATCCAATGTGGTGAATCCGGACCATGGAATCGACCACGGGATCATGTTCGGGACACTGATGCGCTTGGCGGGGGCCGACATCTCGATCTTCCCCAACCACGGGGGGCGTTTCAGCTTCTCACCCCAGGAATGCTCGACGATTCAAGCGGAGTGCCTGGCTCCACTCGGCTCGCTTGCGTCGGCCTGGCCGAGCCCCGGTGGCGGCATGACGCTCGATCGAATCGACGAACTCACCGACTTCTACGGCATCGACGTCGCACTCCTCGTCGGTGGAGCGCTTCATCGCGGCGACCTGGGCGAGAACGCTCGCCGACTCGTGCAGTCGGTTCAGCCGGACTAGACGGCCTCGTTGATCTAGCGCGGGAACGCTCCGGCCACTCCACCGTCCACGGTCATCACCGATCCTGTTGTTCGGGACGAACGGTCTGAGAGAAGAAACTCTACCGATGCTGCGACATCGGCGGTCGTCACCCGACGTTTCAGAATATTCCTCGACGCGTAGAAGTCTTCCAGTTGGTCCGGAGGGATTCCATGGGCCGCCGCACGCTCTTCTCGCAGACCGCTATCCCACAGGCGTGAATTGTCGAAGACCGCATCTGGATTCACCGCGTTCGACCGGATGCCTGACTTCCCGCCTTCCAACGCCGCGATACGCATCAACTGGACCATTCCCGCTTTGCTCACCGAGTAAGCACCGAAGTCCGCACCCGGACTGAAGGAGTTCTTGCTCGCCACGAACACCAAGGACCCACCGATTCCCTGCACCTGGAGCGCGCGCATGGACTCGCGGGTCAACGCGAAGGCGCTGGTCAGATTGATATCGAGGGCCGCACGCCACTTCTCGTCCGTGAGTTCCGCCAGCGAGCCGGTCACACCGATCCCGGCGTTCATGACCACGCCGTCGAGTCCACCGAAATGTCGGATAGCCGTTGCGACAGTGGAGCGCACCACGCTGGAGTCTGACTGATCTCCCGCGAGGGTGACCGGTTCGGGTCCTCCGGCGTCGACAATCGTCGAGGCGACCTCGTCGAGCCCTGAGGCATCGAGGTCAGCGAGGACCAGCGAGCAGCCCGACCGCGCGAGAGACAGCGCAATGCCCCGACCTATTCCCGCGGCTGCTCCGGTAACAATCGCGACACGTCCAGCGAACTCGGCCGGTGCCGGTTTCAGGCTCAGCTTGTATAGCTCCATCGGCCAGTAGTCGAAGCGGAACGTCTCGACGTCACTCAACGGCTCCGGCTCACCGAAGGAGTCGAGAACCGTTCGCGCGACACCGTGGGTGTGGAC
>CALKMY010000080.1 GCA_938091275.1 Candidatus Nanopelagicales bacterium
ATCTGTCCTGAGTTATTTGATTACCGCCGCCCTCGTTGTGGATGGGTCCACACGACAAAAACTGCTCGCGGCTCCCGATGCCATCGCACGTCTTCGCCTCGGCACACGCGTGCTTTCCTCAGAATCCGCCTTGATCTCCGCCTTCGGCGCTATCCCCGCACTCGACTTACTTAACTCGACTCCCTCGGAGAACTAGGTGGCGAGCAAGTCCGGACAATCGGCAGCAACACCTGCGTTGGGGTTCTTGAATGAACGGGGCATTCCCCACGGCGTGCACACATTCGAGCGCGACCATTCGTCGCGGGGAGACCACCCTGACTTCGCCATGGAAGCCGCCCGACTTCTCGGCGTTCCACCCGAGGCCGTCTTCAAGTCCCTCGTGTGGTTGGTGGATTCTCGTTTGGTGCTCGCTCTGGTCCCGGCGAAGACAACGGTGTCGGCAAAATTTCTCGCGCGCGCCGTTGGCGGCAAGAAGGCCCATCTCGCGGACGTCGCGTCAGCTGAACGCGTCAGTGGATCTGTCACAGGGGCAATCAGTCCCCTCGGCCTGCGGCAGGAATTGCCGGTCGTCATCGACGAAGAGGTTCGCCTGCACTCTGTGGTCTATGTCAGTGCGGGACGGCGGGGCCTGGAAGTCTCTCTGGATCCCCAGGACCTCATCGCCGCCACGAGTGCACGGGTAGCCGCGCTCAGCACACCAGCTCGCAACTAATCCGCCCGAGGTGACCGTCGAGCCACCAGCCAGTCGGCGATAGCGAGCACCAACACCACGGTGGCCGCGCTGATCGACCACACCAGAAAAACACCGGGCATCGTTACCTCAAGCGGGGCATCGGTGATGAATTCCTCGCTGGTCGTCGCGATGAGACCTTCGATATCGACAGAGCCCAGCCGCGTTCCCACTTGCCACATGGCGAGCGTGCCGACCGCGCTGGCCAAGAGCCCGGCCACCAAGACTCCGAGGAGGTGGCGACGGCGCATGGCGGCGAGGGCGATGGTGAGGACGATCCCGGCGACCAGCGCCAGGGCCACGAACGAGACGTCTGCAGCGAGGTACTCCTCTGGCTGATATCCCTGGGGTCTCGCGCCGTCTGGACGTACCGCCACCGTCGCCCGTGGCGCCAATCTCCACCAGAGCACGCCCAGGGCAGCACCGCTCAACAGACCCGACACAACTCCCGCGATGACAATCGACCATTCCGACCACTCGGGGCGCCGGGACCGGACGATCGGTGTGTCAGGGGCGCTATCCGGTGGCGCTCCATGGGAGGTCATCGTGAAACCGTACGGCACGTCACGACAAACAGTTCGCTCCCAGCAGCGCCTTGAGATCCCCGTACAGAGCTGCCGAGGGCGTCACGCGCAGGGCATCGTCGATTCTCAGGACTGTCGTTTGCGTGCCACCGGTCAAGTGCAGGTGAACTTCCGTCGTGCCGGAGTGCTGCCGCAGCACCTCTTTGAGCCGCTCGACGAGCGGTGGAACGCATCGACTCGCCGCGATAGACAAGCGCAACGGCCCACTTTCGGCTTCAGACAAGTCGGGGGATTCCACGTCCATGGCAATGACCCGCAAGCCGTCTTCATCCGTTCGCTCCACGCGCGCTCGGATGGCCACGATGGAGTCTTCGATGAGCGTTGTGGACACGGACGCGTACGTCTGCGGGAAGACCATGGCTTCGACGGATCCGTCCAGATCCTCCACCGTCGCGATGGCCCAGGCTGACCCCTTCTTGGTGGTCTTGCGCTGCACATTCGTCAGCAGGCCCGCAACAGTGACGACCGTTGACTCCAACGATTCGTCGGCAATAAGGGATGCGATCGAGACGTCGGAGATGTTCGCGAGAGCATGATCGAGACCATTAAGGGGGTGATCCGACACGTACAAACCCAGCATGTCTCTCTCGTGCGCCAACAGGACGGCCTTTTCCCACTCGCCCACCGGAACGGGGGTCTGTTCCGCGAGCCCGGTCGTCTCCCCTTCACCCGCGAGACCCCCGAACAAGTCGTACTGGCCGGCTGCTTCTGCTCTTTTGATATCAACCGCCGAGTCGATGACCAGTTCTTGGACCGCTGCGAGGCCTTTGCGTGTGTGGCCCAGAGAGTCGAATGCTCCCGCCTTGATGAGGGACTCGACGACGCGTCGATTGCACACGTGCACCTCGACCTTCGCCACGAAGTCATGGAAGTCGGTGAATCGGCCCCGCGAGCGCCGCGTCTCACTGATAGATAGAACGACTCCCTCGCCAACATTGCGAATCGCCGATAGACCGAACCGGATATCGCTTCCGCGCGCTGTGTATGCGGAGTCGGAATCATTGACATCCGGGGGCAACACTTTGATGCCCATCCGTCGACACTCGCCGAGGTAGATGGCGCTCTTGTCCTTGTCGTCTTGAACACTCGTCAGCAGGGCGGCCATGTACTCCGCGGGGTAATTCGCCTTCAAGTACGCCGTCCAGTAGGACACCAGGCCATAGCCAGCCGTGTGGGCCTTGTTGAAGGCGTAGTCCGAGAACGGGACCAGGATCTCCCACAGGGTGTCGATCGCCGAATCGCTGTATCCCTTGGAGCGCATCCCCTCTTGGAAAGGAGTGAACTCCTTCTTCAGGATCTCCTTCTTCTTCTTGCCCATCGCGCGACGCAAGAGGTCGGCTTTGCCGAGCGAGTAACCGGCCAACTCTTGCGCGATAGCCATGACCTGCTCTTGGTAAACGATCAATCCATACGTGTCACCGAGAATCTCCGACAAGGGCTCTGCCAGTTCCGGATGAATGGGCACGACCGGCTTCCGGCCGTTCTTTCGATCCGCGTAGTCATTGTGTGCATTGGCACCCATGGGTCCGGGTCGGTAG
>CALKMY010000081.1 GCA_938091275.1 Candidatus Nanopelagicales bacterium
GGCGGGCGTGCCACCGGGCGTCCCCGGGACCACGAACGGCATGCGGGTTCACAAGATCGGAAGTGCCGGCCCGGGTGGCGGGGTATAGCGCGCGCGGCTGCCGTCCTGAGATATGTTGTCGTTGTTCCTTTAAGCCCGTCCCGTGAGGCGGGGAAGGTGGTTTTCTTGTCGTCTGCACGCGTGGTCCTCGACCAGGCTGACATCAGCCGTGCGGTTCGACGCATCTCTCATGAAATCGTTGAGAACTCTCGGGGCAGCGATGACCTCATAATTCTTGGAATCCCCACCCGAGGCGTACCCCTGGCGCGCCGCATTGCTGAGACCGTGGCACAGATCGAGGGTCATCCTGTTCCCTGCGGTGCGATCGACGTCACGCTGTATCGCGACGACCTGCCACTACGGGAAGTTCGAGCGCTCGAGCCGACCGATATCCCGGCACAGGGAATCGATGGGTGCACCGTCGTCCTCGTCGATGATGTTTTGTATTCGGGGCGAACCATTCGCGCTGCCCTCGACGCCGTCCATGATTTAGGGCGACCGGCCATCGTGCGGCTGGCAGTGATGATCGATCGGGGACATCGCGAACTGCCGATCCGACCGGACTTCATCGGAAAGAACCTGCCCACAGCCAAGGACGAGACGGTGCGCGTGCGTTTCGTGGAGGTCGACGGGGTAGACGACGTGATGATTGATAGTGAGTCGGTCGGTGATGCAGATGCTGGGTAAGCACCTGCTCTCCGCCGGAGATCTCGATCGAGCCCAGGCGCTCATGATTTTGGACACGACGGCCGAACTCGCAACCGTGACGGAGCGTTCGGTGAAGAAGTTGCCAACCCTTCGGGGTCGCACGGTCGTGAATCTCTTTTTCGAGGATTCGACGCGCACTCGACTGTCCTTCGAATTGGCGGCTAAGCGGTTGTCCGCCGATGTGATCACCTTCTCGGCCAAGGGCTCGTCTGTTTCCAAAGGAGAGTCGCTCAAGGACACGGCATTAACTCTGGAGGCCATGGGTGCCGATGCAGTCATCGTCAGGCATGGCGCCTCGGGTGCGCCGTACCGTCTGGCCACCGCAGGGTGGATCGACGGTTCGGTCATCAATGCAGGTGACGGCACCCACGAACATCCCACCCAGGCTCTCCTGGACGCCTACACGTTGCGCTCTCACATCTGTGGGGGACAGGGGGATTTGCAGGGAGTTCACGTGGTCATCGTGGGCGATGTTTTGCACAGCCGCGTGGCCCGATCGAACGTGTTGCTCCTGCACACTCTCGGCGCCGAGGTGACCTTGGTGGCGCCCCCGACGTTGATCCCGCTAGGCGTGGAATCGTGGCCCTGCTCGGTGAGCTACCACCTCGACGACGCACTGATGCAAGCAGATGCGGTGATGATGCTCCGAGTGCAAGCAGAGCGGATGGCGGGGTCCTACTTCCCCTCCACCCTGGAGTACTCGAGGTTGTATGGCCTTGATGCTCCGCGGCTCGAGCTGTTGAAAGATCGAGCGATCGTCATGCACCCCGGCCCGATGAACCGTGGCTTGGAAATCTCCGCGGACGTTGCCGATTCCTCTCGGGCTGTCATCGTGGAGCAGGTAGCCAACGGCGTCAACGTACGCATGGCGTGTCTGTATCTGCTTCTCGGTGGCGCTGGATCGCAGGCAGGTGGGGACTGATGGGTGCGATCGTCCTTCGCGGCGGGGCCCCCTACGGCCTCGATCCACACGACATCGTCATCGATGACGGTGTCATCACGGCGATGATGCCGTCGAATCAGGCCGGTAGCAATGCTCTGGATGGTGAGGGCGTCGAGCTCGAACTTGATGCATCCGGCTGCACGGTCATCCCCGGCCTTGTGGATCTGCACACCCACCTTCGGGAACCGGGGCGCGAGGACGCAGAAACGATCGCGACGGGGTCTCAGGCGGCGGCGATGGGCGGCTTCACCTGTGTGCACGCGATGGCGAACACCTCGCCAGTTGCCGATACCGCCGGTGTGGTCGAGCAGGTATGGCGTCGGGGAGTAGAAGCCGGCATCGTGGATGTTCGCCCGGTGGGTGCTGTCACCGTCGGGTTGAAGGGTGAGCAGCTGGCCGAACTCGGCGCTATGGCGGCGAGCGCTGCATCTGTTCGGGTGTTCAGCGATGACGGTTTGTGTGTTCACGACCCGCTCCTTATGCGTCGGGCATTGGAATACGTCAAGACTTTCGATGGCGTGGTCGCTCAACACGCCCAAGACCCTCGGCTCACCGAGGCCGCCCAAATGAACGAAGGTGCACTGTCCGCTCGCCTTGGTCTTGCGGGGTGGCCCGCAGTCGCGGAGGAAGCGATCATCGCTCGTGACGTCCTGTTGGCCGAGCATGTGGGATCACGGCTCCATGTGTGCCATGTATCGACAGCCGGTTCGGTCGAGGTCATCCGATGGGCGAAGGCTCGCGGAATTCCCGTCACGGCCGAGGTCACCCCCCACCATCTCCTCTTGACCGAGGAGCTCGTCGAGAGCTTCGACCCGATCTACAAGGTCAACCCTCCGCTCCGGCGTGCGAAGGATGTCCACGCGTTACGCGAAGCCGTCGTCGAAGGCACAATCGACATCATTGCGACCGATCACGCCCCGCACCCGCGTGAAGACAAGGACTGCGAGTGGGCGGCGGCGGCGATGGGCATGGTCGGGCTCGAGACGGCCCTCGGAATTACCGTCGAGGTGTTCATCGAGTCTGGTCTGTTGACTTGGCGGGACATTGCGGACCGCATGTCGACTATCCCAGCGCGCATCGGGCAGGTGCCGGATCAAGGAATGCCGATTGCACCAGGATCCGCGGCGAACATCACGGTCTGGGATCCGTCAGCGCAGGGCCCGCTCGAGGTCGATGCGCTGGTGGGCAAGAGCGGCAACAGCCCCTACCTGGGCCAGCGGATGCCGGGAACCATTCGGCATGTGCTTTTCCGTGGACGTCCGACCGTCGTCGATGGAGCGCTGGCATGAATCGGGGAACAGTGATGCCGATGCTCGAACCCGTCGTCGTGGTCGCCGAGGAGTACACCGAGCAGGCGACCGTGTCTGATTGGCCCGCGCGATTGGCGTTGGTGGCCCTGGTAGTTGGTCTGATCGCGCTCGCCTTGTGGGGGATGCGACGGGGCTGGCAAGGCAGAGTCGCGCGACATTCCTCCATGGCTGAACCGTCGGCCTTCGATGCCCCCGCGTCGTCCGGTGTTCCCGGCCTGTACCTGGGAACGTCGATCTCTGGCGATTGGCTTGATCGCGTTGCCGTGCACGAGTTGGGGGTCAGGAGTCGAGCCTCGTTCCACCTCGTCGACGGTGGTGTAGGCATCCGGCGTGACGGTGCTCGATCCTTCCTGATTCCCGCTTCGGCCGTGCGCGGCGTGAGAACCGATCGTGGTGTCGCCGGAACGGTGCGCGGGAAGGACAGCGTCATCGTGGTGACGTGGATGCTGGCCGACGACGTTCTGGACACCGGGATCCGGGCAGATGACGGCGCCGATCACGCCGCGTTGTTGGATGGGCTCATGGCGGAGCACACGGATACCTCGGAGCACGCGGATAATTCGGAACAGGCAGAAGGTTCTGAGAATCCGAACTCGGAGGGTGTTCATGATTCCGGTGCGCACGAAGCGTTCGACGGTATGCGGGGAGATGGCCCGTTAGACGGTTCAGGAGACGGCCGTGAGTAGCACTGGAAATCTCGCGACGGAGCCCGCCGTTCTCGTCTTGGAAGATGGCCGGTCCATGCACGGTCGATCGTTTGGAGCCGTCGGGACGACCTTCGGGGAAGCGGTGTTCTCCACTGGTATGACCGGTTATCAGGAAACGCTGACGGATCCGAGTTACCACCGTCAGGTGGTCGTGATGACCGCTCCGCACGTAGGTAACACCGGCATGAATGACGACGACCCGGAATCTGAACGCATCTGGGTGTCCGGATACGTGGTGCGGGATCCGTCGCGGATCGTGTCGAATTGGCGGGCGCAGCGGACCTTGGACGAGGACCTGCAGGCGTATGGGGTCGTGGGAATCTCCGGAATCGATACCCGGGCGTTAACGCGTCACCTGCGTGACGCCGGAGCGATGCGCGTGGGCATTTTCAGCGGGCCCGCGGCAAGCCGTCCGGTGGACGAACTGTTGTCGGAGGTGCGATCGAGCCCGTCGATGGTCGGTGCGGATCTCACATCCGATGTCACCACTGCTCAGGCGTACTCGGTGCCGGCCATCGATGATGCATGGGCGACTGTCGTCGCCGTGGACTTGGGCATCAAATCGATGACTCCGCGTCGCCTGTCCGAACGCGGCCTGAACGTCGACGTTGTCCCCTCGAGTTCCTCTTGGGAGGACATCGTGGCGCGGACACCCGATGGAATCTTCTTCTCCAATGGCCCCGGGGATCCCGCGACCGCCGACCACGCTGTTGGATTGATGTCGAAGGCTCTTGCAGCCGGCCTTCCGGTTTTCGGGATCTGTTTCGGAAATCAGATCTTCGGACGTGCCTTGGGTCTGAGCACCTACAAGTTGCGCTTCGGTCATCGTGGCATCAACCAACCGGTGAAGGATCTGACCACCGGCAAGGTGGAGATCACCGCGCATAACCACGGGTTTGCTGTGCAAGCGCCGCAGGGGGAGGAATTCGACAGCCCCTTCGGACCGGCGCGGGTTTCCCACGTGTGCTTGAACGACAACGTCGTCGAGGGACTCGAGCTCGTGGACGGATCTGCCTTCAGCGTGCAGTACCACCCCGAGGCGGCAGCGGGTCCTCACGATGCCGCGTACCTGTTCGATCGTTTCGCGGAAGCCGTCGCGCGACGACGGGATGGTGGTGCTTGATGCCACGGAGATCCGACATTGGGTCGGTGATGGTTATCGGTTCCGGTCCGATCGTCATCGGGCAGGCGTGCGAATTCGATTACTCCGGAACGCAGGCCTGCAGAGTGCTTCGGGACGAGGGGCTGCGCGTGGTCCTGGTCAACTCCAACCCCGCGACGATCATGACGGACCCTGAGTTCGCCGACGCCACCTACGTCGAGCCCATCACGCCCGAATACGTCGAGCGCATCATTGCGAAAGAGCGCCCCGACGCCTTGTTGGCCACCCTCGGTGGTCAGACCGCGTTGAATATCGCCATCGCCCTGCACGCGTCCGGTGTTCTTGAGCGGTATGGAGTGGAACTGATCGGTGCGGATGTCGATGCCATCGAGCGGGGCGAGAACCGTGAGAAGTTCCGATCGATCGTGGAGTCCATCGGTGGATCGAGTGCTCGCTCCATCATCTGCCACACGATGGAGCAGTGCGTCGAGGCGACAAGCGAACTGGGTTATCCCGTCGTCGTTCGCCCGTCGTTCACGATGGGTGGCGCCGGATCGGGTATCGCGTACGACGAGGCCGACCTGGAACGGATTGCCGGCGCCGGCTTGCAGGCCAGCCCGACAACCGAGGTGCTCCTCGAGGAATCCATCATCGGCTGGAAGGAATACGAGCTCGAGCTGATGCGCGACAAGAACGACAACGTGGTGGTGGTCTGTTCTATCGAGAACGTCGATCCCATGGGAGTGCACACCGGGGACTCGATAACGGTCGCGCCCTGCCTGACCCTCACTGATCGTGAGTACCAGCACATGCGAGACGTGGGCATCAA
>CALKMY010000082.1 GCA_938091275.1 Candidatus Nanopelagicales bacterium
AATGCGCCGTCACATGCGCAATCATGGTTCTCGAGTCGTCCGCCCTCGTAGTCCAACTGGTAGAGACACCCGGCTTAAACCCGGCACAGTATGGGTTCGAATCCCATCGAGGGCACCACATCCTTCCTGCATCCATGGCAAGGCGGGCGTTTATTACTCGACGTCGGCGGTGTCTTCGACATCGATGTGAACCTCGTTCCGACGAAGAAACCACGGCTTCATGGGCGAGTCGAAACGAGCGAAGCGCGGCTCGCCGACTGCGTGAAGGCCGTCTCGCTCGAGGGCGGACCGCAACTGCTGCAGGTGCTCGTTGTAGCCAGAACGCGACCAGCGCCCCGAGTATCGGGTCGCGGCGGTCAGGCTCGGCGGCATCTCGCGGATCACCACTCGGGAGTCGACGGGGGTAGGCGCGGAAGCCGCCGTCACCGAGGACGGCAAGACGAAAGCGACCACCTGCTGGCCCGAGACATCGCTGGATTGCAGCACCGGTGCGGTCATCGAGAGCTTCTCGCTGCGGCCGGTGGAAGCTCCGGTCTCGAGTTCGCCACTTTCCCGCTGCACCACCGGTGCGGTCATGTCGATGGACACCTGGCCGAGGTTGTTACCGCTGATGTAGGTGAAAAGCGGCTGGAAGGCCAGGCTTCCGGCCTTATCGAAGTCGGCATCGACCGTGACTTCCGCGACGGCGCACGCCGGGTATTCCCGCAATTCGTAGCCGTCGCTGGTGCGAAGGACGGTATACGGCTGCTGCTCGGTCACTCGTCGACGGTACCTACGCGCGGAAGGAACGGCGAGTGGGAGCGGCAGCATTCGTGCGGAGTTCGCTATCAGCAGACCGACACCGGCAAACCGCGTCCTCGGCGCTTCACAAACGGTTCCGTATCCGTCCACATCCCCTGCGAGGTTCGCCTGGTTGGTTGGGTACCGGTCGGTTATCCTTGCCTCATGCAGACCAATAACCCCGTCCTCTCGCGCTACGAGAAGGCCGACGCCCCGGGATTCGCCTACGACGAAGGTCGTTCGGCGTATACGCAGGCCTCCGGCCAAGCCCCCACGGCAACGCCGGCCGCTCCGACCACGCCGTCCACCGCGACTCCGGACGCATCCGGCACGCCACCGACCAGCAGCGACGCCGAATTCCAGGCGGTCACCGCCGGCGGCGGGGTGCGGGTCACCTTGAACGACGTCGTCGTCAAGTCCGCGATCATGTTCGGATTGGTGGTGTTGTTCGCCTTCGTCGGTTGGAACGTGATCACCGCGGCGCCCGGGTTGATGTTCCCGATCTTCATCGTCGCGATCGTGCTCGGATTCGTGAATGCGCTGAAGAAGAACGTGTCGCCCGTGCTGATGATGGTGTTCGCCGTCGCCGAAGGTTTGATGCTCGGCGGCATCAGCAATTGGTATAACTCCTACGCCGTCGCGAACGGCTGGGACAGCGGCATTGTCATCCAGGCGGTCGTCGCCACCATGACGACGTTCGGTGTCATGCTGACTCTGTATCTCACCGGAATCATCAAGGTGACCAAGCGTTTCACCCAGGTCCTGATGGTGGCCGCGGTCTCCTACATCGTTCTCGCCTTGGCATCGTTCGTCGCCGCGATTTTCGGTGTCGGCGGTGGCTGGGGCTTCTACGGTGTCGGCGGACTCGGCATCATCATCTGCCTCGCGGGCGTGGGAATTGCGGCCTTCTTCTTGGTTCTGGACTTCGAGGCCATCAAGCAGGGAGTGGCCATGGGGCTGCCGGAGCGGGAGTCCTGGCGGATGTCCTTCGGCCTGCTCGTCACGCTGGTGTGGATTTACCTTGAGTTCCTGCGACTCTTCGCGATCTTGTCGGGTCGCGACTAGCAGTTACGCGAGCGATTACGGCAGCGACCTTCGCAGGTCGATCAAGTACTGCGCAACAGCGGCGTCATCCGGCGCCGCTGTTGTTGTTTCCCAGTAGTCGCGCACCACAACGGTGAGTTGCGCGGCGAGCGCTGAGGCTTCGACCCGAGGGAGAACGGCCGTAGCGGGCCGATCTGTGCCCTTCGTAAGCGCCACTATCTGCTCTGCCGTCGCGTGAACCCGGTCGATCACGTCCTGGTCTATGCGTGATGCAGGCATGGTCTCGAGCCGATTCGCAAGGCGCTCGAGCTCGCGTTCCAACTGCTCACGACCCACGTGATGTCTCCCTCTGGCTGCGAAGGTGCGGTGCCGACACGCATTTACTGTAGGCCGCCTAGAGTTGTGCCGTGCGTTACGTGGATTCGGTTATCGAGCTAATCGGAAATACCCCTCTCGTCCGCCTGAACAAGGTCACCGAGGGCATCGTGCCGAAGGATGGCCCCATCGTTCTGGCCAAAGTCGAGTACCTGAACCCAGGTGGTTCGATCAAGGATCGCATTGCGGTTCGGATGATCGATGCCGCCGAAGAGGAAGGTCTGCTTGCACCCGGCGGAACCATCGTTGAGCCGACGAGCGGCAACACCGGTGTCGGTCTGGCGATGGTGGCCCAGCAGCGCGGCTACCACTGCATCTTCGTCTGCCCGGACAAGGTAAGCGAGGACAAGCGCAATGTGCTCCGGGCGTACGGGGCCGACGTGGTGGTCTGCCCGACGGCAGTGGATCCGGAAGATCCCCGCTCGTACTACTCGGTCAGCGACCGCCTGGCGCGAGAGACCCCGGGGGGCTGGAAGCCCGATCAATATTCCAATCCGCACAATCCTCGTTCCCACTACGAGGTGACGGGTCCGGAAGTCTGGGATCAAACGCAAGGTCGGATCACGCATTTCGTGGCGGGAGTGGGAACCGGCGGCACGATTACCGGAACGGGTAGGTATCTGAAAGAAGTCAGTGACGGTGCGGTGAAGATCATCGGGGCGGACCCGGAGGGATCGGTCTACTCCGGCGGCACCGGTCGTCCCTACCTGGTGGAAGGTGTCGGCGAAGACTTCTGGCCAACCACCTACGACCAGGAGATCTGCGACGAGATCATCGCGGTGTCCGACGCCGAGTCGTTCGAGATGACCCGGCGTTTGGCGCGGGAAGAAGGACTCTTGGTGGGTGGCTCCTGCGGAATGGCCGCCGTTGCCGCCTTGCGTGTCGCCAGTGCAGCTGAGCCCGGCGACGTCATCGTCGTGGTGCTCCCCGACTCGGGTCGCGGTTACCTCAGCAAGGTCTTCAACGATGACTGGTTGGCGTCCTATGGATTCCTGCCATCGAGCACCGACTCGACCGTCGGCGATGTGCTGCACGGCAAGTCCGAAGACCTTCCCCCGTTGGTGCACACGCACCCGACCGAGTCGGTCGCGGACGCGATCGCGATCCTGCGCGAATACGGGGTGTCGCAGGTTCCGGTTGTGCGGGCGGAACCTCCGGTCATGGCCGCCGAAGTCGTCGGATCCGTCGTCGAGCGCGATTTGCTTGACGCCCTCTTTTCCGGCGCCGCCAAGTTGTCCGACACGGTTGACGCACATATGTCTGCTGCCCTCCCCATCGTGGGCGCGGGGGAGCCGGTGCAGTCAGCAATCTCCGCGTTGCAATCGAGCGACGGAGTGATCGTGATCGACGACGGGCGCCCGGTGGGGGTCCTCACCCGCCAAGACCTGCTGGGATACCTAGCCGACTGATAGGGCTGGCAGAGCGAGTCCGGTGTTCGCGTGGCACCGGTATCCGTTCGGAACCTTGTATAAGTACTGCTGGTGGTAGTCCTCGGCCGGGTAATAGGTCGCGTCGGCTGCCGGAACGATCTCGGTGGTGATTTCCGGGTAGCCGCGTTCGGCAACGACTCGTGCGTAGGAATCCCGCGTGGCCATGGCGACTGATTCCTGCTCCGCGGTCGTGTAGAAGATCGCGCTTCGGTATTGCGTCCCCACGTCGTTGCCTTGCCGGTAGCCCTGGGTGGGATCGTGGTTCTCCCAGAAGACCTTGAGGATGTCGAAGGTGGAGACTTCCGCGGGGCGATACGCGACGAAGACGGTTTCGGTGTGCCCGGTCAATCCGGTACACACTTCCTCGTAGGTGGGGTGCGCGGTGAAGCCGCCCATGTAACCGACGCTCGTCGCGGCGACTCCCGGCAGTTGCCAGTACAACTCCTCCGCACCCCAAAAGCACCCCATGGCGAGGTAGATGCGCTCGAGGTCGGCATCTTCCGGGTGCAGGGGCGAGCCGAGGACCGCGTGGCTGGTGGGCACGGTGAAGATCTCCCGGTCACGACCGGGAAGAGCCGACGCCGAGTCCACCATCGTTGCTTTGGATCCGAATCCGAACACGGCAGTAGGCTAACGGTTGTGGACGGTTTCAACACTCGAGCGATTCACGCCGGACAAGAGCCGGACCCGTTGACGGGGGCCGTGGTCCCGCCCATCTACCAAGTCTCGACGTACGCGCAGGACGGTGTGGGGGGCCTACGCAACGGATACGAGTACTCCAGGAGCGCAAACCCCACGCGCACCGCACTCCAGGAATGCCTTGCGGCGCTCGAGGCGCCTGAGGACCCCGATGCCCGCGGCTTGGCTTTCGCCTCTGGCCTCGCCGCCGAGGACACCTTGATGCGCACCGTCTTGGCCCCGGGTACTCACGCGGTTATCCCCGACGACGCCTATGGCGGGACCTATCGCCTCTTCGCGAAGGTGGCAGCGCCCTGGGGAGTCGACCACACGCCCGCCGCCGTGACCGACCTCGATGCCATCGCCGCGGCCATACAGCCAGGTCGAACGCGGCTGGTCTGGATCGAAACCCCGACCAATCCGTTGTTGAACGTCGCGGATATCGCCGCGATCGCCGACATCGCTCACGACGCCGGAGCTCTCCTGGTCGTCGACAACACATTCGCCTCCTCTTACCTGCAGCAACCGCTGCTGCTGGGTGCAGACGTGGTGGTGCACTCGACGACCAAGTACCTCGGCGGGCACAGTGATGTCATCGGCGGTGCGCTCGTCGTGCGCGATCTCGAACTTGCCGAGCGGCTTGCCTTCCACCAGAACTCTATGGGCGCGGTGCCGGGTCCTCTCGATTCATGGCTGGTGCTGCGCGGCATTAAGACTCTGGGTGTTCGGATGGACCGACACAGCGCAAACGCGCGGGCGGTGGTGGACTTCCTGACCGGACATTCGGCCGTCAGCCAAGTGCTCTACCCAGGATTGGATTCGCACCCGGGTCACGAGGTTGCCGCGCGACAGATGCGCGACTTCGGTGGCATGGTTTCGTTCCGTGCCGCCGGTGGTGAGCAAGCGGCCGTCGATCTGTGTGCTCGCACCGAGGTTTTCACGCTCGGTGAGTCTCTCGGTGGCGTGGAGTCGCTGATCGAGCACCCCGGGCGGATGACCCACGCGTCGGCCGCTGGAAGTCCTCTGGAGGTGCCCGCTGATCTCGTTCGACTCAGTGTGGGGATCGAAGATGTCGAAGACCTCGTCACCGACCTCGACAAGGCACTTCGCTAGGGCGTCAGCCCGCTTCTTGCGGTAGCGGGTCGGTGACAGCCAGAGCGTCCGCTTCCCGACAAGACGATCCTGAGCACGCGTCGAGCTGAGATAGCTGGGCGCTGAGGGCGGCGATGAATGCTGGATCGACGGCGTCGACGATGTTGCGAAGTTCGTACGGATCGGTGCTTCGGTCGTAGAGCGCGGTGCTCCCATCGTCGTATTCGACGTACAACCAACGCTCGGAGCGCAGAGCGGAGAAGGGTGGGGGGATGTAGGGCAGGTAGTCCGGATCGCTGACATTCGTCTCGCCGATGGATTCCGAGAGCGTTGCGGTGCGCCAGCCCTGTGGTGTTTGACCGTCGGTAAGGAACGGCACCAGCGAGCGTCCGTCTACCCAATTCGGGGAGGTTCCGGAGAGAACCTCGGTGAACGTCGGCGCAAGGTCAATGGTGGAGGTCATCGCGGACACCTCGACGCCGGCGGGAACACCAGGGCCGATGGCGATCATTGGTACGACGGTGTCCGCCGCGTAGGGAGTCCGCTTGCCTTTGGGGACTCGATACTCGCCGACGTGGTACCCGTTGTCACTTGTCACGATCACCAAGGTGTCCTTGTCGCGCCCGGTGGCCTCTAGTTCGGCGAGTACCGCTTCGACAGAGTCGGCGACGGTTTCGGCGGATCGGGCGCGCTTCCTCCACACCTTGTCCAACTCGGACAGTTTCCAATCGCTCAACTGAGGGAACTGGCGAAGCCACGCCGGCTCGTTCTCCCCGAAGGAGTTGTAGGCCGGCGTGCGCGGCGCGACCGTTCCCGCGTGCGCGGACAGGTGTCGTGGGGCTGTGGCGAATGGTTTGTGTGGGGTGTATGTGGAGAGGTAGAGGAAGAAGGGTTCCGGTGTCGAGCCGATGAAGTTCCGAGCTTTGTCGTTGAGGACATCGCCCAGGAAGTCCGTCGGTTTCGTCCCGTACCGGACAAGTTCTCCATTGTCGTTCAAGGTGTAGCTGTAGCCCGAGTACGAATCACCGCGGGATATCGGCACGGCCCATTCGTCCCATCCCGGTGGCACGTAGCGAATACCGTCCGGTCGCGTGGGGTACTCGTTGAGGTACTTGCCGTAGAGCGCGGTGGTGACGCCTGCATCGTTGAGCCAGACCGGGAGACAATCTTCATCCGCGTTGAGTCGTTGAAACGTCGGCCAGCCGCCTCCGGTGGCTTCAATGTTCGATACGACCCCGTGATTGTGAATGTACTGGCCGCGCATGATCGTGACGCGAGATGGGCAACAGAGGGAGTCGACGACAGTGTGATTGGTGAATGTCATTCCCCGTTCTTTGAGCGCCTGCAGCCGAGGGATCTGGTCGAACAGTTTCCAATCCAGATCATCGGCCAGGATCATCACCACGTTGCGAAAAGCAGGAGCCTTGGGTTGCTCGCTGGCCGAAGCGGTCACGGGCAGAGGTTCGACCATCAAGTCTTGAGCCCCGGCGCCTGTCGTGGATGCGTCAGCCGCCGACGCGGCGGTCGGCCCAGAGGAGTATTGGCTGATCCCAAAGACGCCGATGGTGACGGCGGCGATGGTGGCGACGCTGGTGATGGTGACGGTGTTTCGACGCCGTCGCGAAGCCCGGTGATCGTTGGGCGTCACGGTGCTTGGTCCGTGCGGACGAGAGTTTCGCGCATCCGGAGAACGAGGAAGATCGGCAGGATCGCCAATGCTGCGCCAGCGGCGAACGCCCAGTTGTAGTCGAAGGCGTCCACGAGCAGTCCGGCGACCAGCGGTCCCACAATCGCCCCCACATCCGACATCATCTGGAACGTCGCGATAACGACGCCGCCCTTTCGTCCTCCCATGATGTCACCGACGAGGGCGGATGGAGCGGACCCCATGAAGGCGCCGCCGAACCCCTGAACCGCCATGGCGATCAGAAAGAGGGTGACGCCTGCGAGTCC
>CALKMY010000083.1 GCA_938091275.1 Candidatus Nanopelagicales bacterium
TTCGCCATCAAGCCCAGCACCGTGTCCACGCCTTCGTCTTCGGCATTGATCTCAACTTGCGTCAATTCCGCGAAGTCATCGAGATTCATGCGCGACAGCACGCGGTAACGGTCATCGTCCAGTTGCGTGACCTCGGGGGCAGCGGTGTCGTACTCATCGGCTATCTCTCCGACGATCTCCTCCAGGATGTCCTCGATCGTCACTAGGCCGGCCGTCCCGCCGTACTCGTCCACCACGATGGCGACGTGCACACGCGCGGCCTGCATGTCTTTCAGCAACTCGTCCGCGGGCTTGGAGTCGGGAACGAACGAGGTGGCCCGCATGAGTGAATCGACGGTGTCTTCGCGCTCGGCTTCGTGATGCTCGAAGGTGCGTCGAACCATGTCCTTGAGGTAGATCACGCCGACGATGTCGTCAGCGTTCTCCCCGATGACCGGAATCCGAGAAAAACCAGAGCGCAAGCTCAAGCTGATGGCCTGCCGTAGCGACTTGTTTCGTTCGATGAACACCATCTCGGTGCGGGGCACCATGACCTCGCGGGCGAACGTATCTCCGAGGTCGAATACCGAGTGGATCATCTTCCGCTCGGCGTCTTCGATCAAGTCGTCCGCGCCGGCGAGATCGACCATCTCCCTAAGTTCCGCTGCGGTGTCAAACGGCCCCTCGCGGAAGCCCTTACCCGGCGTCAAGGCGTTGCCGATGACGATGAGCAGTGTCGTGATCGGACCCAGGATCGTTGCCAGGAACCGGGTCGGTCGTGCGGCGATCAAGGCGATGCGCTCCGCGTGCTGGCGGCCCAACGTCCGTGGCGCCACACCCAGGCCGATGTAGGCCATGACAACCAGTGCGGCGATCACGACGACGAGTGCAATCCACGTCGACCAGCCGTCACCCGAGGTCAGCGCCCGCACCGCCACGTAACTGATCAGCGTGATCGACGTGATGGTCGCGATTGTCGACAGCAGGAACAAGACGTTTACGTACCGCGCCCGATCCTGAAGAACGCCAAGCAGCAATTCCGCCCGCTTCTCGTTGCCGTTGCCTTCCTTGCGGAGCTCGTCGATTCGAGTTTTTGACACACGGGTCATCGCCGTCTCAGCGGCGATCAGCAGCCCCGACACGACGATCAACGCGATGGCGATCAGCACCAGCCAGAGATTCATCGTGCCGCACCCCAGCTATCCAGTAGTTCGTCTTGCAGGGCGAACATTCTCGCGTATTCCTCTTCCGTCGCGTGGTCGTATCCCAGCAGATGAAGCAGCCCGTGGACGGTAAGGAACTGCACGTGTTCGTCTAGGCTGCGCTCGGCAGCGGCGGCATCTGCCTGGGCGAACTCCGGGCAGATGACGATGTCCCCCAGCATCCCCGGGCCGGACAAGGCATCTGGGGTCCCGGGCACCAGCTCATCGATGGGGAAACTCACCACATCGGTGGGGCCAGGCTCGTTCATCCAGTCTTCGTGCAGCGAGGTGATTCGGTCGATATCCACCAGCGTTATTCCGAGCTCGGAATCGGGGTGGATATGCATCGTCGAGTAGACATGGCCGGCGAGGTCGCTGAGCGCGTTCAGGTCGATCGGCGAGCCGGCGTCGTCGTCGACCGAGATACTCGGCACGGTCATGGTTGGTGCCTCGCGTCATACCGGTCGTAGGCCTCCACGATCTTGCCGACGAGTTTGTGGCGGACGACGTCGTGTGACGTCAAGCGGCAGAAGCCAACGTCCTCGAGTCCGTCCAAGATCTCCCCAACCACTCGTAGCCCGCTTTGCGTCCCTCCAGGAAGGTCCACCTGCGTGATGTCACCGGTGACGACCATGGTCGATCCGAATCCCAATCGAGTCAGGAACATCTTCATTTGCTCAGCCGATGTGTTCTGGGCCTCGTCCAAGATGACGAAGGCGTCGTTCAAGGTTCGTCCGCGCATATACGCCAGGGGGGCGATTTCGATCGTGCCGGACGTGATGAGGCGCGGAATCGACTCCGGGTCGATCATGTCGTGCAGCGCGTCATACAAGGGGCGCAAGTAGGGATCGATCTTTTCGCTCAGAGTTCCGGGAAGGAAGCCCAAGCGCTCCCCCGCCTCGACAGCGGGACGGGTCAGCACGATGCGGTTCACCTGCTTGGCCTGCAGCGCCTGCACCGCCTTGGCCACCGCCAGGTAGGTCTTGCCGGTACCAGCCGGGCCAATCCCGAACACCACGGTGTTCTTGTCGATCGCATCGACGTACCGCTTCTGATTAAGGGTCTTGGGTCGAATCGTGCGCCCGCGGTTGCTCAGGATGTTGGCGGTCAGGACGTCCGATGGGCGCGTGCCGCTACGCAGCATGCTGATGGAACGCTCGACGGACTCCGGCGACATGGCCTGTCCGGTACGCAGCATCGCGAGCATCTCGGCGATCAACGAGTCGATGACCGCGCTGTCCTCTGCCGGTCCGTCGAGTCGTATTTCATTGCCCCGCACGAGCACGCTCACCGAAGGAAACGCGTTCTCGATCAGACGTAGATACTCGTCGTTGGCTCCCAGGAGGGCGACCATCGGTTGAGAGTTGGGGATCTCGATGGTCATTCGTGCGTCGGAGTCGCTCGCTGCGTTGCTCATCCGGGAGGCCATTCAAGGTTTCGGCCGCCGATCACGTGAGCGTGGACGTGGAACACCGTTTGTCCGGCGCCGGCGCCGGTGTTGAACACGACACGGTAGGCATCGCCCACGCCTTCGTTCGCCGCCACCTCCTGCGCCGCCTGCAGCAACGTTGCGGTCGTGGCCGGAGCATCAGAGGCCAGTTCGCCGACGTTCGCGTGGTGATCGCGCGGCACGACCAACACGTGCACAGGCGCCTGCGGAGCAATGTCTCGGAAGGCAACAACGTCGTCGTTGGACAGCACGATGTCCGCAGGGATGTCCCCAGCAACGATGGAGCAGAACAGGCAGTCGGCCATCACGTCATCCTTTCACGGCAATCACGCGGCTACCAGCGCCCTATCTGAGCCGACAGGACACTCAGTGCGGCTATCCCGGCGGTGGACGTACGCAGGACCGACGGACCGAGTTGCACGAGATGGGCCCCTGCATCTGTGAACTGTCCTCGCTCATTGTCACTGAGTCCCCCTTCCGGGCCGATGACCAGCATGATGTCTCGGGCCGCTTCCGCGGCGATGGAGGTCAACTGCACGGACGCTTGCTCATCCAAAACCAGGGCCACGCTCGACGCGGCAATTAATTCCGCGACACCCCCGGACGTCGTCACCGGATCCACGCGAGGGACCCGAGAGCGTCGCGCCTGCTTGGTCGCCTCTCGAGCGGTGGCCGCCCACTTGCCTCGATTCTTGGTTGCTTTCGTCTCATCCCATCGCGCAACACTCTTCTCGGCTTGCCACGGCACGATCGCGTCGATTCCAGCTTCGGTCAGCATCTGCACCGCGCGTTCGCCGCGATCACCTTTGGCGATTGCCTGCACCGCGGTGATCTGCGGCATCGGTTCGGGCTCGTCGGTCACCGCCGTGACCGTGATCGTTGCGGAATCTGACTGGTGCACGGTGGCGACAGATCCGGTGATGCGTCGGCCACAGCCATCGACGCACTGGATCATCTCGCCCGAGCGAACACGTTGGACGGCCACCGCGTGCCGGCCTTCCGGCCCGTCCAGCACAACCTCGCCACCGACGCGCACCTCGGCGGCGCGGTCGGGGTCGAGGAGAAAAACCGGTGGGCTCACCGCGACGAGAAGGCGTCTTTCAAGCGACCAAAGAGGCCACCGTTGTCAGCGCTCGTTCGGGTGGACACCGCATGCGGGGTGTTCTCCCCACGAAGCTCTGCGAACTCCCGCAGCAATTCCGATTGACGGGCATCCAGTTTCGACGGAACCTCGACGTCCACGTGGACGAAGAGATCACCGCGTGACCCACCGCGCAGCCGCGAGGCACCCTTGCCCCGCAACGTGATCGTTGCTCCCGCTTGGGTCCCCGCCGGCACCGTCAGATCCTCCGGGCCGTCGAGGGTGTCGAGGTGCACGCTGGTACCGAGTGCCGCAGCGGACATCGGGATCTTCACCACACAGTGAAGCTCGTCTCCGTGACGCTCGAACACCGGGTCAGGGGCCACGACGACCTCGACGAACAAGTCGCCCACGGAGCCGCCGTTGGGGCCGACCTCGCCTTCTCCCTGCAGTTGGATGCGCGTTCCGGTGTCCACACCCGGTGGCACTTTGATGGTGAGTGTGCGGCGACTGCGCACGCGACCTTCACCCGAGCACTCCGGGCAGGGATAAGGAATGGTCGTGCCGAATCCTTGGCATTGCGGACACGGACGCGAGGTCATCACCTGCCCGAGAAACGATCGCTGAACCGATTGGATCTCGCCCGCGCCCTTACACATCACGCAGGTTTCCAGCTCGCTTCCCTCGGCCATTCCCGAACCGGTGCAGGTCGCGCACGCGGTCGCGGTGTCCACCGTGATGTCTTGCTCGCCGCCGAACACTGCCGTCGCCAGATCGATCTGCACCCGCACCAGGGCGTCCTGCCCGCGCTGCGCCCGGCTGCGGGGTCCCCGCTGGCGACCGCCTCCGCCACCACCGAAGAACGCATCCATGATGTCGCTGAAGTCGAAACCAGTGGTGCCGAATCCTCCGAACCCTCCGGACTGACTTAGCGGGTCTCCACCCATGTCATACATCTGTCGCTTCTCGGGATCAGAAAGCACTTCATACGCCGCGGTGACCTGCTTGAACCGCTCCTGGTGTTCGGGGTCCGGGTTGACGTCCGGGTGCAGCTCCCGCGCCAGACGCCGGTACGCCTTCTTGATGTCTTCTGCAGAAGCGTCCCGCGATACGCCAAGCATCGCGTAATAGTCCGTTGCCACAGCCACCTACTGTCCCTTCAAAATCTTGCTGACGTACTGCGCGACGGCGTGCACCGCACTCATCGTCCCGGCGTAGTCCATGTGGGTGGGTCCGACGACACCCAGCGACGCGACCGGATCATCGGTCCGGCCGTACCCAGCGGTGACGACCGACGTTGATTCGAGGCCGTGGACATCGTTCTCTTGACCGATGCGAACCGTCACCGGTGACTCGATGGACAGTTCTCCCAAAAGGCGCAGCAGAACAACCTGCTCCTCGAGGGCTTCGAGAACGGGCTGTATCGCCATCGGGAACGACTGTTGGTAACGAGCCAGGTGCGCGGTGCCGCCCAGCACCACTCGCTCCTCGATACGTTCGGTGACAGCCTCGAGAACCGCCGCCATCACCGCCTGCACGAGTCGCTGGTCACTCGCGTCGAACCCTTTATCGAGCTCCTTCAGTGCATCGGAGACGAAAGCGAACGGCTTATCGGCGACCGCGGCGTTCAGGCGCGCCCGGAGATCCCCCAGAACCTGCTCCGACATCGGCGCGGCGCATTCGATGACTCGCTGCTCGACGCGACCGGTGTCCATGATGACCACCAGCATCAAGCGGGTGTCGCTGACCGCGATCAGTTCGACGTGGCGGACGCTGCTTCGTTCCAATGACGGGTACTGCACGAGCGCAACCTGCTGAGTGATTTGTGCGAGCAAGCGGACGGTCCGGCCCATCACATCGTCGAGGTCGACGGCATCCCCGAGGAATCTCTCGATGGCTTTGCGCTCGGGCGCACTCATTGGCTTCACGTTGGAGATCTGGTCGACGAACAACCGATATCCGCGATCGGTAGGAATCCGGCCCGCCGACGTGTGCGGGTGGGTGATGTAGCCCTCTTCTTCCAGGGCTGCCATGTCGTTGCGGATCGTGGCGGGAGAAACACCCAGGTGGTGCCGTTCCACCAGCGCCTTCGAACCTACGGGCTCGTGCGTGGCAACGTAGTCCTCGACAATGGCGCGCAGCACGGCCAGTCGGCGGTCTTCGAGCACGGCACCTCCCGTCGGTTTCCCTAGCACTCGCGCATCCAGAGTGCCAAGTCTACGTCGGATCGGCCTGTTTCGCCGTGGGCGCGTCCGGCCGCGAGCTCGCCTCGCTGATGACGGCCAATTCTCGCGCGACGGCGTCCGCGAGGAGGCGCCCCCGCCGGGTGAGCACGATCCGGGCCGCCGGCTCGTGTGCTGGTTCGGCCTCCACCAGCCCCCGGTCCACGAGATCGAGTACGGCGCCCTGCGCGCACTCGACCTCGTCAGCGATCACGCCCTCGCGAACCCGCAGCCCCATCATGAGACGCTCGAGCCGCTGCTGCTCGGGCGTTGTCTCCTCACGGCCTTCGGCCGGTGACATTCCCGCACTAACCCGCGCTGCATAGGTGCGTGGATGCTTGACGTTCCACCATCGGTGTCCCGCCTGGTGACTGTGGGCTCCTGGACCAACGCCCCACCAATCCCTGTTTCGCCAATAAGCGAGGTTGTGGCGGCACTCGCCGCCCGGCATGGACCAGTTGCTGACCTCGTACCAACGTAAGCCGCTGTCGCTGAGCCGATCGTCGATGAGTTCATAGCGTTCGGCGGCGACGTCGTCATCGGGTTCCGCAATCTCGCCGCGGGCGACGCGTCGGGCGAGCGCGGTTCCGTCCTCGACGATCAGCGAGTACGCGGACACGTGGTCGACGCCAGCGTCGAGCACTTCGTCGAGCGAACGTTGCACGTCGTCGTCGCTCTCTCCGGGAGTTCCGTAGATCATGTCCAGGTTGACGTGGTCGAACCCGGCGGCTCTAGCGGCGAGTGCCGCTGCGGAACTCGCACCCGGCGTGTGCGTGCGCTCCAGTGTGGCGAGCACGTGTGGTGCGCCGCTTTGCATTCCGATGGAGATTCGCGTGAACCCACCGGTGACGAGATCTTCGAGCATCTGCTGGTCGACGGAGTCGGGATTGGCCTCTGTGGTCACCTCCACGTTGGCGACGACGTCGAACTCGTCGCGAATA
>CALKMY010000084.1 GCA_938091275.1 Candidatus Nanopelagicales bacterium
GGCTGGGAGGCCGCGAGCCCCGGGACGGGGTCAGGGGCAAGATTCCCTGCCTCTTCCTCTACTCCGAATAGTTCATCGGCGGGAATCACGACTTCACCAACTTCTCGACGTACTTCGCGATGACGTCCACCTCGATATTCACGTCATCGCTCACGTTCCGGTCCCCCAGGGTGGTCTCCGAGAGCGTCGTCGGGATGAGGGATACCGAGAACTCGCCCTCGTTGACGCTCGCAACCGTCAAGGATACGCCGTCCACGGCAACCGAGCCCTTCTCCACCAGATACCTCTCCACGTCCGTCGGCGTCGCGAAGGTCATCACGATCCAATCGTCGGAGACATTGATGGAGGACACCCGCGCCGTGCCGTCGATGTGCCCCTGGACGATGTGCCCACCGAGTCGACCGTCGACACGCGCCGCACGTTCGAGGTTGACACGGCTACCCGGCGTCAAGCCTCGAAGCGACGTCCGGTTCAGCGTTTCCAGCATGACGTCCGCCACAAACCCGGCATCGTCGTGGCCTGCAACGGTGAGGCAGACCCCGTTGACGCTCACCGAGTCGCCGTGATCGGCTCCGTCAATGATCGGCGAGTCAATGCGAAGCCGCATCGATTCTCCGCGGTCGTCGATATCCCGCACGGTTCCGACGTCCTCAATGATTCCGGTAAACATCAGGCAGCCTTTCGGGGAAGGGTCGCGCGCACAAGCACATCCTCTCCTAGAGCTCGGGTCTCCATGATCTCGACCTTGGCATCGAGTCGATCGACGCCGGGCAGCGCTCGCGGTCCACTTCCCAGCCACGTACCGGCAACGAGCCATACGAGTTCGTCCACTAGGCCCTCCCGCAGGAAAGCCGCGAGCACCCTCGGGCCCGATTCAAGGAGCACATCGCGCACACCGTCATCGAAGAGCCTGTCCAAGGTGCCTTGTGGCTCGTGCCCGCGCATGATCTGTGTGGGGGCGGTGGCGTCGAGAATCTTTCGGTCGGCAGGGATCTCACGGTTGCCCACCACTACCCGGACCGGGGCACCGGCGGGAAGCAACGGGACGTGACGGACGGTCAACTGCGGATCGTCGGCCAGAACGGTTCCCGAACCCACGACGATCGCGCCCACCCGCGCCCGCAGGGCATGGGCGTACACGTTCGCATCCGAGCCAGTCAACTGCACCCGACGCCCTTCGGCGCCCGCGACCCGTCCATCCAGGCTCACGGCACATTTCGCGGTGACGTAGGGATAGCCGCGCTGGACCGCGACGGTCCATTCCCGATTAACCTCTCGCGCCTGTAGTTCGAGGACTCCGGAGACAACATCCACTCCTGCCTCCCGCAGGACATCGGCACCGCCTCCGGCAGTCGATGTCGGATCGCTTTGCGCGAAGACAACACGAACTACCCCCGCGTCGATCAACGCTGCCGTGCACGGGGGTGTACGGCCTGTGTGGCGACATGGTTCGAGGGAGACAACCGCGGTACCTCCGCGGGCTCGGGTTCCAGCGTCACCGAGCGCCACGACTTCAGCGTGGTCGGTTCCCGCGCCGCCGTGCCATCCACGACCCACGACGTCACCGCCGGAGCTCACGATGACGCATCCCACGCGCGGGTTCTCTCCCCGCGGCGCACCGGGGTGCTGAGCCAATTCGATGGCCTCGGCCATGACTGCGTTCCACCTGCTCACGCTTGACGTCGCTCCGCTACCGCGCGCAGCTTCTCGATAGTCGCGCGGGGGTCATCCGAACGGAAGACCGCCGAACCGGCGACGAAAACATTCGCCCCAGCCTCGGCGCACCGCTCGATGGTCTCCGCGCCGATCCCTCCGTCTACCTGTACCCACACATCTCCGTCACTTCTGGATGCAAGCTCACGGGCCCGACGGATCTTGGGGAGCATGTCATCGAGGAAGGCTTGACCGCCGAATCCTGGTTCGACGGTCATCACCAAGATCATGTCGACGCTGTCGCCGAGCGCAGCTATCTCATCGAGGTTGCTTCCCGGCTTGACCGCAACCCCGGCCCTCGCTCCATGGGACCGTAGATCCGAGCACAGTTTCGCGCCATCGCGGGCCGCCTCGATGTGAAACGTCACGCTGTAGGCGCCGGCGCGCGCGTACTCGGGGGCCCACCGATCCGGATCGTCGATCATCAGGTGACAGTCGGAGCGAAAACGCTCGTCACGAAGTAAGGGCTCGATGACGGTGAGTCCGAACGTCAGGTTTGGAACGAAGTGGCCATCCATAACATCCAGATGGATCAGATCCGATACTGCCGCGATGCGCTCCACCTCCTCGCGCAGGCGCGAGAGATCGGCGTTCAACACGCTCGGTGTCATGAGCACCGGTGAACTCATCTCCCCAGGCTAGCCGTCAAGGGGCCAGACGCTCGTCCGTAGGCTTCGTCTGTGACCAACCAGCGCGAGCAGGCACCAGGTGACGACCGGTTCGACGCCGCACAGGCGGTAGCCCGCTCCGCCGGGGCCCTGGCTCTCGACTACTTCCGACGGGCCGAGACTTTGGTGGTCGAGCACAAGGGAAGTCAGGATCTGGTCAGCGAGGCGGACCGCGAGACGGAACGCCACATTCGCCAGGAATTGCAGTCGGCGTTCCCCGTCGATGCGTTCATGGGTGAAGAACACGGATACACCGAGGGGTCGCCAGGAGACGGGACGTGGGTCGTCGATCCCATCGACGGCACCCAACCGTTTCTGTTGGGCCTGCCTACCTGGTGCATCTCCATCGCGTACGTCGCCGACAATCGCGCGCAGATCGGCGTGATCTATAACCCGGCGACCGACGAGCTCTATTGCGCTCAGGCAGGGGTGGGGGCGTTCGTCAATGGTGTACCAATTCGCGTTCGACAAGCCGATTCGCTCGCAGACGGCTTGACGGGCGTCGGCTGCTCACCGCGAACCACTCCAGAGCACCTCGCCGACATCATGCGCAACCTTCTACAGCGAGGCGGGATGTACCAGCGCACCGGATCGGGCGCCCTCAACCTCGTCTACGTCGCCGCCGGTAAGCACATTGGGTACGTAGAAACCCACATCCACGCGTGGGATTGCCTCGCTGCAGTGTGCTTGATCGAGGAAGCCGGGGGGCGGGTGTCGGATTTTGTCACCGAATTCGGTGTGCAGGGAGCCGGGCCGCTCGTCGCCGGCTCACCGGGAGTCTTTGACCAATTGATCCAGTTGATGCCCGTCCCGGTGCGCTATTCGTGACCGGTCCGGACGCTTGCTCGTCACCGAATCGATCGGTCAGTTGCGGCGCATCAAGGTGAGGTGCATGGCGTCGGTGCCGTGCAGGTGAGGCCACAACTGCACGTGCGGCCCGGGACCCAGGTCGGGCACGTTCGGCAGAAACTCTCGAGCGTCGAGAATCTGGACATCGTCGATGTGAAGCAGCACCTCCTCCACAACATCGATGGTCTCGGCAATGTGGGGAGAGCAGGTGACGTACGCCAGGACGCCTCCGCTTCTCACCGATGACAGTCCGGTCGCCAGAAGCCGTCGCTGCAGGGCTGCCAACTCGATCACGTTGTCGCGGTTCCTTCGCCACCGAGACTCGGGTCGACGACGCAGCGCCCCCAACCCCGTGCAGGGAGCGTCCAACAGGATTCGATCGAAGAACTGACTTCCCCAGGGTCGATCGCAGGCATCCGCCGTGAGGATGTGGGGAGCCACGTCACTGTCTTCCGGGACACCCGCCGCCAGCAGTGACTCGACCAGAGCAGCGCGGTGCGCATGCAACTCCACGGCGACGAAGTCGACGCTCTGGGTCCTGGCGTGGGAGGCCAGAACAGCCGCCTTGCCACCTGGGCCGGCACACATATCCAGCCACGCCGACTCCGGCGGTGAGACGGGTACCGCCAACAGCGCTTCGACAACAAGTTGGCTTCCCTCGTCCTGGACAATCGCCCGGCCCTCCCGCACGGCTTGTACCTTGGCCGGCAACCCCGCATCGACGGTGGCGGCGCGGCGAGACCACCGCCCCGGTGTCAGGCCGGCGTCAAGGACCGGCGGGTCATCGAGAAAGGCCACCGTGGGGCGGGATGGCTCGTTGTTCGCCAGGAGCGCTGCGCACAGTGCCTCATCGGAGATCTCCCCTTGCGTGTGGAGCGCGAGCGCCTGATGCAGGGCTTCGGTCACCCATCGGGGGTGGGAGGTAACGGCAGCGGCGAGCTCGTCTGCCTGCTTTCCTGTCCCGACGACCTCTTCCCAATGCGAACGATCGCGTCGCGCCACCGCTCGCAAGAGTCCGTTGATGAATCCGACTCGACCCTCATCGGTGATGCCGACCGCGCGGGCGAGCTGGCACGAAGAGTCGACGGCCGCGTGGTCGGGGACCCGCATCGAGAGCAGTTGATGCACTCCAAGCCGCACGATGTCCACGATGTCTGGGTCGACATCGGTCCAGGGGCGGGACGAAACCTCGGCGGCGACGAGATCGTAGAAGCCCGACCACCGCAAGGTGCCGTACGCGAGGTCCGTGGCGAAGGCGGCGTCGCGGCCGGTCAACCCGTAGCGCTCGAGCACGGCCGGCCATTGCAGATTGGCGTAGACGTCGTCCCGGCGAACGGCCGTCAGCAATCCGAGCGCGGCGCGCCGCGCATCGTCGATCACGACCTCGCCGTTACGTTGCACGTGTCAATTCACCTCGATAGCCACGAGCCCAATCAGTGGCGGCCATTGTCTTCTTCCCTGTTGCCTGCACTTCGCCGAGGACGATGAATCCTCTCTGGGCGCCGATCGTCACCTCCGATTTTCCGACGTGGATGAGTCCCGGTGATGCACTTTCGTCCACGACGACCGCCTGCGGTGTTCCGATGTTGACCCGATGGCCGTCGATGGTGGTCCACGCTCCCGGGTCGGGTGTGCAGGAACGAATCCAGCGATCGACCTCGAAGACATCGCCGGACCAATTGACCCTGGCGTCATCACTGGAGATGCGGGGGGCGAGCGATAACCCGCCGGAATCTTGCGCAGCGGGCTGCAGGTCGCCACCTTCCATCGCATCGATGGTGGACACCAACAGGTTGGCGCCGACAATCGCGAGGCGAGCAAGAAGCACACCCGCATCTTCACGGTCCCCGATCGACACCGGGTCCGAGCGCATCAGGATCGGACCGGTGTCCAGGCCCTCGTCGATCGAGAACGTCGTCACACCGGTGTGCGTCTGGCCTGCTCCGATTGCGTGCTGCACCGGAGCGGCTCCGCGCCAGGCGGGGAGAACGGAGAAGTGGGCGTTCACCCATCCGAATCGTGGGACGGTCAGCAGCGGTGCAGGAATCAGAAGGCCGTAGGCGACAACCGCGACCACATCAGGTGCCCAATCACCGAGCACATCCGCCTCGCGGTGCAGGTTGGAGGGAGTGCGCACCTCGATGCCGGCTTCTTTGGCATGCATCTTCACCGGGCTCGCCCGCAAACGCCGTCCCCGACCAGCCGGTGCATCCGGTCGGGTCAGAACACCCACCACCTCATGGCTGGATTCCTCCAATGCCACAAGGGACGCGACAGCTACGTCGGGAGTGCCGGCGAAAACGACGCGCACGGTGTCACACCCATCGGGAGGGCTGCTGATGGGGGCTGATCTTGATCTGCAGGGGATCCGCACCGAACCAATCCGACTCGCGAATGGCCTTCATCGCTTCCTTACGCGTTTGGGCGTCGAGTCGATCGATGAACACGATCCCGTCGAGGTGATCGGTTTCATGTTGCACGCACCGCGCGAGCAGGTCGCTTCCCTCGAGCGTTATCGGCTCGCCGTGCATGTTCATGCCCTTGGCGACCACGCTGCGTGCGCGCGTGCATTCGAACGTCAGATCCGGAACCGACAAGCAGCCCTCTTCACCGTCTTGTTGTTCGTCGGACAGATCCAGAACAGGATTGACGAGATGCCCAAGTTCTTCATCCACCCAGTAGGTGAAGACCCGAAGGGAGACCCCCAACTGTGGCGCCGCCAGCCCCACCCCGGGGGCATCGCGCATCGTGTCGGTGAGGTCCTTGACCAGGCCGCGAAGTTCCTTGTCGAAGGTGACAACTTCGGCTGCTGGCGTGCGGAGAACGGGGTCACCGAACAGGCGAATAGGAACAACGCTCACCATGCGCAGTCTAGGTGCGCGGCCATCGGACTACATATCCCGTGGGTCCATTCGCACGCGAATATCGCGCGTCGTCGAATCCTTTGTCGACTCTGTTCGCATCAGCGATCCCAGTTCGCGGGTGAAGGCCGCCGCCTGCGTGCGGGGAACAACCAGGTAGCTACGGACATGGTGCGAGTCCGGAACCGGCACCGGTCCGAGAATCCGATGATCGCTGCGGATCCGATCACCAATTGCCTGCACGGCCGCTTTTGGACCGGTCACTTCGGCTACCCGCGTCACCGGTGGCAACTCAGCCGACGCTCGCTGGTCTAACTGTCGCTCCGCGAACCAACGGGAGTCCCATCGGATAAGGGCCTGCGCTTCCAGACTGCTCGCGCTGGCCACCAGGCACACCTCTCCCCCTTCGGCTACTAAACGGGTCGCCTCGAACCAGCGTCGGACCTGCTGCTCAGCTCCCGCCAAGGACGGATACACGCTCCGTGCATCCAGAATGATCACGGCGCGATACCCCTTCTCGGCAATCGGTTCGGCACCCGGAGTGGCCACGATCAGACTCGGCGTATCCGGCACGCTGCGAACGATCCGGTCGGCTTCGGACCACACGATCTGCCTACCAGGAAAAGCCCGGCCCAATTCATCCGCTGTTCGACCCGCACCCACGTGGACGGCTCGTAGTCGCGATCCTCCGCATTCCTTGCAGGTCCATGCCCCGTTCAATGCCCCGCATCTCCCGCAACGCGCGGTCGCGTGCCCGGAGGACATTTCCAATGCTCCCTGACATGAGTCATCGTGACAACGGGCTGGGGCTCGGCAGTCTTGGCACGCGAGGGTGGGGACATATCCTCGCCGCGCGACGAGGAACAGGACCGGGCCATGACGCAGACCGTTGCGCGCCGTCGTCCATGCAGCACTCGGAATCCGAGCTGACTCGGCCGCAGGATCGCGCGCCCGTTCGTGCTCATCGATACATCGCACGTTCCACCAACTCGGGCGCTTGGGATCAACCGATGTCGCCCAGCCGGAACGACACCACCATTGGGTGGCGACACTCCGCGCTGGAGCCCCGACGAATACGTCACACGATGTTTGGTGAGATCTCATCGCGGCTACTTCGCGCGCATCCCAGTAGGGCGCGTGCAACTCTCGATATACATCGTTGCCGTCGTCCCACATGATGATGGCACCCAAATCTTCAACTGGCGCGAAGACCGCGGTTCGCGTGCCGATCACCACCGTCGCTTGCCCGGTCCTCACCCGCAGGAACTCTCGATAGCGACGCTCCGGTCCAATATCTGCGCTCAACTCTGCGATATCCGATTCCGGTATGAACCTGGTCAATTCCGATCGAGCGCGAGCGACGTCAGCCGCATCCGGCACAACGATGATGACCCCGCGCCCTTCGGATCGCTTCCACCGTGCCAGGTAGCCGATTTCCGCAACCACGTCGCTTGCCGGGGCAGAACTCCACACCACTCGTGCCGGCGATGCTGTCTCGGGCCATCGGTAGTGGCGCCAGGTGGGGTCCGTCGCCGGGCCTGCCGTCGGGTGGTGCGCTGGTGACGGCGCGGGTGCCGCGGCTGAATCGGCGACCTTTCGCAGCACCGAGGATTCTGCTCGCGCATGTCGGGTCGGGACCGCCGCGCGGGCCACGTCCCAAAAAGTCCCGACATACCTGTCGGCCACGTCCTGGATCAAGGCGAGAGTTTCTGGCGACAACGGCGGTACCTGGTCGATCACGCGCTCTATTGGCTTTGGCGAGTCGACATCTGCCTCATGAAGGCGGTCGATGACATACGCGTCGCGCAGCCGCCCAGAGAAACGAACGCGGACTCGAGCGCCGGGAACTGCTGTCTCGCGCCATTCGTCGGGAACGAGATAGTCGAAATCTCGATCGAGATGCATGACGCCCAGGTCGACGCGCAGGCGGGCGATCGGACCTAGCGACCCTTCGACGGGTCCATCCGGATGATCCTCGCTAGACACCCGCTGCTGTGCGGAGATCCGCCGCCCGATCGGTGCTCTCCCACGTGAACGTTGGCCCGACCTCGGTCCGACGGGATGGCTCATCTGCGTCAAGTAGCTGGTTTACGCCTTGAGGGCGCCCGAAGTGACCGTAGGCGCTGGTGGTGCGGTAGATGGGGCGCAGGAGATCGAGGTCGCGGATGATCGCCGCGGGGCGCAGGTCGAAGACCGCCAATACTGCTTCTTGGATCTGCTCGTCGCTCATAACTCCAGTACCGAAGGTTTGCACGAACACGCCGACAGGATGCGAGACGCCGATGGCGTAGGCAACCTGAACCTCGCACCGAGAGGCGAGACCCGCGGCCACCACGTTCTTGGCTACCCATCGCATGGCGTACGTGGCCGACCGGTCCACCTTCGACGGGTCCTTTCCGGAGAAGGCCCCGCCACCGTGACGCGCCATGCCGCCGTAGGTGTCGACGATGATCTTTCGTCCGGTGAGGCCGGCGTCGCCCATTGGACCGCCGACTTCGAATTGTCCGGTCGGGTTGACGAGCAAGCGGTAGTCACGGCTATCGATGTCGAACGTTTCCAGAATCGGATCCACTACGTGCCGCCGGACCTCCGGAGTCAGTGTTGCATCGAGATCCACATCAGCGGCGTGCTGACTGCTGACGACGATCGTGTCGATGCCTGTCGGACGGTCGTTCTCGTCGTAGCTGATCGTCACCTGTGTCTTGCCGTCCGGGCGGAGGTAGTGCAGGGTTCCGTCCTTGCGCTTGGCCGTCAACTGCTCGCTCAAACGGTGCGCCATCGAGATCGGCAACGGCATGAGTTCCTCGGTGTCGGTGCACGCGTATCCGAACATCAGTCCTTGGTCACCGGCCCCTTGGCGATCCAGGGGATCCTCGCTGCCGTCGGCTCGCTCTTCGAATGCGTCGTCGACTCCTTGAGCGATGTCGGCGGACTGCTTGCCGATGGACACGCTGATTCCGCATGACTCGCCGTCGAAGCCCTTGACGGAGGAGTCGTAGCCGATGTCGAGCACGGTTTGGCGTACCAGGTTCATCACGTCGGCGAAACCTTCGGTGGTCACCTCACCCGATACGTGCACCTGACCGGTCGTCAGCATTGTCTCGACGGCGACGCGGCTGCGGGAATCTTGCCGCAACAGATCGTCGAGGATGGCATCGCTGATTTGGTCGGCCATCTTGTCCGGATGACCTTCGGTAACCGACTCCGACGTGAATAGGCGTTGCGACACGAGGCTCCCTCACAGCTGCGGATTGCCGAGGATAATCCTCGACGGCCTCAGCAGTCTAGCGATCGAAACGCACTGCGTCCCAGATGGCATGCGCGGCGATTTCCTTGCTGACCGACTCACGGAGGTGGCATTCGCCATCGGCGCCGACGATGGCGACAGTCGTCTCCTCATCGCCGAAAACCGCCCCATCGGAGACGTCGTTCGCGACGAGATAGTCACATCCCTTACGTGCCAGTTTGGCCAGAGCTCGGGTGGTGAGCGATTCACCCTCGGCAGGTGTCTCTGCGGCGAACCCAACGACGATGGGTGTCGGGCTCGATCCGCGCTTGGCCGCCAATTCGGCCAATACGTCTGTCGTACGCTCCAAAATCAGCTCCGGCGCCGCCCCTTCGGCCAACGATTCCTTGGTGATCTTGCCCGGATGCGAGGTGACCGGACGAAAGTCAGCGACGGCGGCCGCCATCACCACGACGTCGGGGTTCTCCCGGGCAACGAGGTCGTGCATGACCGACCGGAGTTCCTCTGCCGTGCCGACCCGGCGTACGGCGCACCCGGCCGG